>JBJEXX010000059.1:30324-48616 GCA_051886215.1 Bacilli bacterium
ACTATGCAGGAAGTAAAACTTTTTCTATAAATATATTAGAAGATGAAATAGTGAAGAAACATTTAATAAATTATATCAAAAGTATTATATAAAAAATAAATATTAATTGGTAAAATATGGAAGCAAACTTATCTTTATATGGTAAAATTTTCCAAATAAATTATTTGTTATAAAATAATAATATTTATAAAAATGTAAATAATAACAATGTAAACTTTACAAATTATTATTTTTTTTAAAATAAAAAAATTGAAATAATAATAATATTTGATATAATAAAATTGTATATAATAGAAAGGATGTGTATTATAAATGAAAGAAGCAACTGGAGAATTAAATATGACAGTAGTTACTATAGTAGCAATAGCAGCAATATTAGGATTTTTCTGGGCAATGTGGCCAAATATTAAGAATCAAATTAATCAACAATGGTCTAATGCGACAGAAGGAGAAAATGGTGCTACTTACGAGGGATATATTATAAAATAAATATGTATTAAATTATTGAAATAAATCGGGTGTTAATATGAAGGAAGCAATAGGTCAAACAATATCTTTACAAGTAATTTTAATATTTTTAGTATTCTTAAATGCTTTTTTGGCATTTTCTGTTAATTATACCAAAGCTTTTAGAGTTAAAAATAAAGTTATTAACGAACTTGAACAAAATGAAGGTTTAAATGCTACCGCTAGAAATAATATAATTAATTATATAGAAAATGTTGGTTATAATGTGGCTGATAAAACCGGAAAGACTAAAGATAATAAAGGAACTTGTTTTCATGGTGTATGTATTACTCCACATTGTGCAGGTAGTTTAGGAACAGATAAAGGTAGTGATAGTTGTATTGCTGATAGTAATAAAAAAGTTTCAAATTACAGAGTTTATTATACTGTAGAGACTTATATTAATATTAATATCCCGATTATAAATCAAATATTAGATCAAGATATAGCGATTTTAAAAGTTCAAGGTGATACGGCTACAGTGTATACTGATGCTAGTCGTTTAAGTGATTTATTATATTGGAGTTAAAGGAGATTTTATGAACGTCATAGTTGCAAACAGAGCTTTAGAAGAATTAAGTAATTTAGATATAGATTTATTGAAAAGTGTAAACGGAGAATATGATGCCTCTGAATTAGTTTCTATGTTTAAAAATTTCTTTTTTAATAAAATGATATTGGATATTACTGCTATAAAAGATTATGCTAATATATCTAATATTCAAAAAATATCTATAGATTTAGACCCAAGTAAAATTATATTATATTTACCAAATGATCCAATTGTTAATTCTGATACTTTTTTATCACAATTAATATCTATGGGATTTTATAATTTTACTACTAATTTAGATGGAGTAAAATATTTACTTGAACATACTAATTCTTATAGAGATGTCGCTCATATTCAAAATGTTAACGCTTCGTTAAGTAATGGTCAAACCGATAAAAATTTGATATCATCAAAAATAATAGGTATAAGGAACTTAACTGAACATGCAGGCGCTACAACACTAGCTTACATGTTGTTTAAAGAAGCTAAAGCAAAAGGATTGAATGCTTATGCTATAGAAGTTGATAAACATGATTTTTCTTTCTTTAATGATGTTTATATGAAATCAACTAGTGATTCATCTTTAGCGGAGGAAGTATTAAAATTAAAAAATGCTGATTGTATATTTGTTGATTTAAATAATTCTAAAAATGAAGAATTATGTACTGACGTTTTATATTTATTAGAACCATCTATAGTAAAATTAAATAAATTATTATTAAGAGATAAAACTGTTTTTCAAAGATTAAAATCAAATAAAATAGTACTTAATCAAAATGTATTGAATCAAGATGATATAAATAATTTGGAATATGAAGCTAAAATAAAATTTTTCCAAATTATACCACCAATTAATGATAGGGAATTAAGTAATGATATAAACAATTTGTTAATAAAGTTAGGTATAAGTGTAAATAACGAACCTGAAAAAAAGAAAGAAAACCCTTTTAATAAAATATTTAATGTATTTAAAGATGAATAATCATCTTTTTTTATTTAAATATATTGGAAATATTTACCAATTATCATTAATTTAGATATTGGTAAAATTTACCAACAAAAAAATGTATAAAAAAGTAAAATATTAGTTTGTAAAATAAAAATGATTGACAATAATAATAAAACATAATAAAATTATCTTAAGAGAGGAAGGATTTATAATATGGAAGGAATTTTATTATTATTAGATGCATGTGAAGGAATTGGACCAATAGTTGGAGTTATAAAAGGAGGAGTATTTCCAGTTATACAAATTGGTATTCCTATATTATTAATATTAATGGGATCTATTGATTTAGGAAAAGCTGTTATTTCAAGTGATGATAAAGCTATTAAAGAGTCTACATCTAAATTAATTAAACGTTGCATCGCTGCGATTGCTGTATTCTTTGTTGTTACAATAGTAAAATTATTGATGGGAGTTATAGCTAACAACGCAAAAGAAGTATCTGGTGAAGCTGCTGCTGGTACAGAAAATGCTAGTTCTTGGTGGACTTGTTGGTCTCAATATTAAAATTAATTTATAATTAAATAGTAAAAACATTTTACTATTTTTTTTTATTATGATATACTCATAATAGGTTATTATAAGAAATATTAGGGATGTGTAAAGTTATGAGAAAAAATAAACTTTTAATATATATAGCGTTATTTTTTGGAATATTTATGGTAGGAATTACTAAAGTTAATGCTTCAACATATTTGGGATGTGAATATACAATTTCTAAAAAAAAATTAGATGATTATTATGATTTGGCACATGTTAAGACAGATTATAAAATGTTTATTGGTTTTGTCGATTCTAAAGTAAGTGTTAAATATACTACTGATAATGGTTATTCGAGTGGGAAATATTCTGATAATGATGTGGCTATAGTACAAGATGACTATATTGAAGTTGGCTCTATGCCTTCGAGTGGATGTCCTAAAGTATCCTTTAAAAAAAGATTTAGACTTGGAATATGGACTAATATAGATGGTGGTAATGCTGTAGAAACAACAGCTAGTGAAGTTTTTAAATTTTCTGGTTATAAGAAAACTTGTTCCTATACAGAACAAACAACTAAACAAAATTTTGAACTTACAATTAATTATAACGGAACATATAATAATTTAGGTTTTGTTAATGGTGAACCTCAAGGAATAACTGTTTATACCAGAACTAAAAGCCAAGATAGAGTAGATGATTATATAAAATTTTGGACTACAATGTATAATGGATGCCCTAGAAGAGTGTATAAGGTAGGTAATTTTTTGTATGCTAGTGATGGAAGTAGGAAACCTAAAGGTGAGGATGCGGCATATGAATTAGTTATAAGTAATGAATGTCCATTTTTGGAAGACTCCGATTATATATTAGCAAAAGAATATGTTAATTCAGTAGATGTTGACAAACTAACTAAAGAAACTTCTGGTGAATTTGTTAGAACATATAACTTAAGGTATAATGGATGGAAAAGTTTGCTGAGTAGAAATAATACTGAAGCTCTAAAACAATGCGATGACTATGAGGAAATTCAAAAAAAATTCCAAAAAATCGCCACTAAATTAAATGAATTAGGATATATTGATGATGCTAAATTGGAAAGTATAGAAAATGATACTACAACTTTATCTTCAAAAGTTATTGATTGGAATATAGAATATGGACAAGGTGAAGAACTTGATTGTGATGAAATATTTGATGATGAAGTTATGTCATTTTTAAAAACTATTTTTACTTGGATTAGAATAGCAATTCCTATTTTATTAATAATTTTAGGCATGATTGATTTTTCACAAGTTATTATAAGTCAAGATCCGGATGCAATGAAAAAGTGTACTTCTAAATTTACGAAGAGATGTATAGTTGCGATTATTATTTTCTTCTTACCTACAATAATTATGCTAATTTTACAATGGATTAATGATTACGTAATGACAACAAATCCAGATTGTGTTATAGAAGATTTAAATATAATTGTTAAAAACATATGGAAATAGTGTGGTGATAAAATGAAAAAGAAAAAGTTTAATATAAAATTAATATATATATCTATAGTTACAATTATATTATTGATTCCATTCAGAGCACATGCCATACTTTCTTTTTCTGATATCGGAGATGCTATATCGGGAAGTGTAAGAAGAACTTTTATTAGTATAGATAAAGCAATTTATGGTTTTGTGGGCCAAATATATGAGTTGTTTTTCGATATTTCTAGATTGAATTTTTTGGCAGGAGATGTTTATTCTACAATATTTAAAAGAGTGTTTTTGATACTTGGCATATTTATGTTATTTAAATTAACTTTTAGTCTATTAAGATATTTAATTAGTCCGGATGCATTGAATGATAAGGAAAAAGGAGCTGGAAAATTAATAGGTAGAGTAATCACTTGCGTTTTAATTTTAATAGTTTTGGTACCTTTTGGTTCCACTGATGCTAAAGATCCAGGAGAATCAGCATCTTCTAAATTAAATGCAAATATTAGAAATCAAGGTATAGCATTTGGTACTCTACAAACAATGCAAGAACTGATAGTAGAAAAAAATCTTATAGGAAAAATAGTTTTAGGTAGTGCTGCGGTTCAATATGAGAAAAATACTGATATGGGAGAAAATATAGCCTTAACAGTTTTTTCGGCTTTTTTTAGAAGAAATCAAGATGTTACTGTAGAAGAATGTGAATATGCTATAAGTGATAACAATGTTACTGTTTATAAATTTGATGATTCTTCAAAAAAGGAAGAATTTGTAGTGTCTTCTATGAATCAAGCTTATGAATTAGCAGATGTTGTTTGTGATGATGCAAAGAATAGTTATTTATTTACATATGATGTATTTATTTCTACAATTGTTGGTTTAGTTGTGGTTGTATTAATATTTTTGTTTACATTTGATGTTGCTATTCGTGGAATAAAATTAGGTATTTTAAGATTAATTGCTCCAATCCCGGCTATTAGTTATATAGATCCTAAATCATCTAAAGATGGCGCTTTCGCTAATTATATTAAAACATTAATGAGTACATATTTAGATTTATTCTTAAGACTAGCTATTATCTATGTGGTTATATTATTAATATCTGCAATAGCTGGTGATAACACTACGGTTATTTCTGGTACTACTAATACAGTTGGAAAAGTAATTATAATAATTGCATTATTATTTTTTGCTGGCCAAGCACCTAAGTTTATTATGCAAGCTTTAGGAATTAAATCTAATGGAACAGGTCTTGGTTTTGGTGCTGCTTTACTTGGAGGAGCCCTTGCTGGAGGTTTTGCTGGCGCTACTACCGGAGGAGTTGCGGGTGCTGTTAAAGGATTTCTTGGTGGAGCTGCAGCTGGAAGTCAAAATCAATGGGCAGCGCAAAATGGGCAAAGACCTAATATGTCTGCAAGACAGGCTGCGCTTAACAGAGGAGCTCAACTTGGTTCGGGAGATCCTAATGCTAAAGGTGAAGGTTTAATAGGAAATATGTTTGGTCGAATAGGTAACCAAATGATGGGAATAAATAAGGGAAGTACAGAAACAGCTAAAGGAAGAATGTATAAATTACAAAATTTAGCTCGTACAGCTTCATCAGATTTTACAACAAATACTGGCAGACTTTATGGCACGGATAGTAACGGCAATAGTTGGAAGGATATTGCGACTGATTTAAATAGTAATGTGCTAAATGCTCAATCAAATGTTACAGCTGCACAAAATCAAAGAGATTTATTATATAATGCTTATCAAAGAGGAGACGCTGGTATAGATGAAAATGCACTTATGGCTGCTGATGAAGCATTGACGTTGGCTAAATCAGATTTGGTTACAGCCCAAGAAGCACAACAAGAAGGAATGTCGCAATACTCTGATTATATTAATACTCAGGCTGGAAAAGCTCAATCTGATTATGAAAAAGCTAACAAACGTTATCAGAAACATGGTCGTAGCAGTGATGGATTGAAGGCTGTTGGTAAAGATGCATATAGAAAAAGAATAAAAAAATAAAAAGGAGTGTGATATTAGATGGATAGTTATTTAATACCTGCTAATGCAAATAGAGGTAAATTAATTTTTGGTTATTTTAGACCTATTGATTTAATAATATTTGGAACAGGATTTGTCGTTAGTTTTATTATGTTATTGGTGTTAGATCTTACTTCAACATTAATGGCTGTATTAGCTTTGACACCCGTAGGAATTACAGGAATGTTAGTTTTTCCTATTCCTTATTATCATAATACTTTAGTTGTAATTCAAGAATTAATTAGATTTTTAAATAATAGACAAAGATATATTTGGAAAGGTTGGTGTTATAAAAATGGCACAGAAGATAACAAGTAAATATACAGAAGATTGGTTACCATTAAAAGATATTACTAATGGTGTTATAGTTAATTCTAATAAAGAAATGATAACAGGAGTTAAAATTACTCCAAGAAATATATTCATATTAGATTATCAAACTCAACAAAACGTTATTACGAGTTTGAAAAATTTCTATAATATGATAGATTTTGAATTCTGGTTGGTAGTTGCGGATCGTCCAGTTGATATTTCAGTATATTTATCACAACTTCAACTTTTATATAATGATACAACCTTTCCTGCAGTTAGAAAATTGATTGCGGAAGATATTCAAAAAGGTAATTATTTTATGAATAATAATGTTGTAGATACTGAATATTACATTCTTTTTAAAGAAAAAAATAATGAATTATTACAAAAGAAAGTAAGATTATTAATCAATGGTCTTGCTGGATGTGGTTTAAATGCAAGTCAAACAAGTAATGATGATTTAAGAGTAGTACTTGATAATTTTTTAAATGGTGGACAAACAACTACTTTTGGAACGGTGGTGAGTGAATAATGGATATTAGAACAGAAGTAGCTCCTAAGGGATTACAATTTAATCCTAGTGATTTCTTTATTAGTGATAAATATGCGACAATTTTATCAATAGTATCTTATCCTAAATATATCACTACAGGTTATTTAGCATCACTTACTAGTATGCCAGGAATAAAAATTGTTGCAAAACATATTCCAGTTCCATATACTACTGTTACTAAAATGTTAAATAAGCAAATTGCTGATTTAAAAGTTAAATATAGAGATGAAAAAGATCAAACTTTAAAAGAAAGATATAGATTAGACTGGGAAAGTTTGGAAAATTTTGTTGGTATGATTGCCTCAAGTCAATCAAGAATTTTTGATTTTCAAATGCATGTAATGATTACTGCTGATACTAAAGATGAATTAGAACTTAGAAAAACAAATGTCAAGAATTATTTAGATGCAATGGAATTAAAAGGAATTCCTCTTAGATTTGAACAAGAGAAAGTATTAAAATCAATTATTCCAATATTTCCATCGCAAGATATAGAAGATAGAATTGGAACACCAATACCATCTGTTACTCTTGCCGCAATGTATCCATTTATTTTTGATAGTATTAAAGATCCAGGACTTTCAACTTTACTTGGAGTAGATTTTTCTGGAGGAGTTATCTTATTTAACCAATTCTTATATCAAGAAAAGAAAGAATTAAATAGAAATAATGCTAATTTAATTTTACTTGGTACATCAGGTAGTGGTAAATCAACTACTGCTAAAGTATTACTTAGAGGACACATCAGAAATGGTTGTCAAATAATTGCAATTGATCCAGAAAATGAACTTGCTGAAATGACGAAACTTTATGGTGGAGATACCATAGATATCGGTAAAGGTGGAGAGTTTGGAATGATAAATCCACTCGAAGTTATTGTAGATGCTGACGAAGATGAAGCAAGATCTGGTCTCGGTAATGCAGTTTTAACTCGTACTTTACAATTTTTAAGAGCATTTATGAAATATTATCAACCAGATATAGAAGAAGATGTATTAACATTATTTAGTGAAGTTGTTCAAGAAACATATAAAAGATTTGGAATGGATTTTAATTCTGACTTTACACAATTTGGGCCAAAGGATTATCCAATTTTCTCAGATGTATACGCAACTGTAAAAGGAAAACTTTTATCAATGACAGATGCTACTCATGAAAGAGATATAATGGAAAGATTAGAATTGAAATTAAGACCATTGATAGGAGAATTAAAATTCTATTTCGATGGACATACAACAATTACCCAAGATAGTGATTTCATGGTATTTAATATAAAAGAATTAATGAATTCTGATGAAACAGTACGTAATGCATTATTCTTTAGTGTATTAAAATATGCTTGGGGATTATGTTTGGATCCTGATTATAATACAATACTTGAAGTAGATGAAGCACATGTATTACTTGCACAAAACAATGTTTTAGGAGCTGATTTCTTAGCTCAAATTCAAAGACGTGCTAGAAAATATAATACAGGTACAATTATAATTACTCAACAACCAAGTGATTTTTCAAATCAAGCAGTAATTACACAAGGTAAAGCGATATTTGATAATGCTTCTTACTATATAGTAATGGGGCTTAAAAAACAAGCTGTTGAAGATTTATCAATGTTAATAGATTTAAATGATAATGAAAAAGATAGTATAAAGAGCTATTCACAAGGTGAAGCACTATTTGTATGTGGAAATAGACGTATGAGAATTAATATAGTAGTAACACCTCAAGAATTAGAATCATTTGGTAGTGGTGGAGGACTATAATTAAATAAATTTTAGGAGGTGGAATATTATGAGTGGATATCAAGCTAAATCAAATAATGATAACAATAAAAAAAGTAATAACAATGATAAAAATTCTAAAGATAATGCTTCATCTCTAAAAGATAATATACAAAGAAAAGGAGCTTCTATGGCTTTACAAGCTATGGGAGTTCCTAAACCTTTAGCGGATGTTGGGGCTAATATGGCTCAGAAAAATAATCTTGGTAAAAAAACTAATCCTGCTCAATTAGCTAAACAACATCAATCAAAAAAGAAAAATGAATCTGAAAAAAATGATAATGAATCTGATAAATCTAAAAATCAAAGTAATAGTAATTCTAAATTAAAAAACGCAAAAAATGCAGTTAATAATTTTAAAAATGCACAAGATGAAGGTAATACAATAAAAATAGCCATCTCTTTTGTAAAAATGATGATTGCTGTAGGACCAGTTGTTATTATATTATTACCTTTTTTAATTATATTGCTTGTTTTAGTTTCGGTTCAATCAATATTCAGTGATGTTAATGATGTTGATAATATGAATAAATTAAATCCAATTTCTGCTTCTATCGGTGGGGGAACTCCTACATCTACAGATGGTATTCAAGGACAATTTTATGCTCCAATACAAAAAAGTGGTGTAACAATGTATGGAGCTGATAGTAATAATAGTGGATTTAATCATGATATAAGTGCTGAAACTGGTACCGAAGTATATGCTGCTGCTGATGGAACTGCAACTTTTTATTCAGTACATAATAGTAATGGTAAATTAGTAAGCTATGGAAATTATATTATCTTAACTACTTCTGATAATTATGAATTTAGATATGGACATTTGTCAGAACTATCGGGATATTCATTAAAATATGGTGCCGGTTCTACTTATCCTTCTTCTTGTAATGATTGTCCAAAATATGAATATGGATCTAGAACTGTGAAGAAAGGTGAAGTTATAGGAAAAGTTGGAGAAAGTGGAAATGCAAGTGGAGCACATTTGCACTTTGAAATAAGAAAAGATGGAACCAGAGTTGCACCTGAAAGTTATGTTGGTTATTAGGAGGAAGTAATGAAAAGTATTATAGTTAAAACAATCAAGATATTTTTAATTATATTTAATGTTTTTTTTCTAGTTAGTTTTGTAGAAGCTGAATCAGCAGAAATGGCTTTTTATAAACGTGTGGAAAAAGTTTATAATGAATTAAAAGAAAATAATTCAACACTAGATACTACGGTAATTGGCAGTACATATTATATTACACAAAAATATACGAATATAGGATATATTTATTATACTGAAGATGTAATAAAACAGCTTTTTAAATATGAAAATTCCAATCCTAATATCGCTGATGGTGAAACTATCACATATTCAGAAGAAGCATATAGAAAGAATATTAGAGAATACTGGTTTAATAAAGAAGAATTTAAAAATTTTTCTGATGAAAAAAAAGACAAAATGGTTGATGAAATATATACTCACATAGAGATGTATAAATATTTAATGGGATATGAAGAAAATTCAACAAATGGTACTTGTTCTTATAATGTTGGAAATAAAACAGTTTCTAATCTTAAAGTTCGTCTTATGTATTGTGATGGTTCTGGACCAATTGAAAGTGAAGAATTAATTGATTTTGAAGAATATATTATAGGAGTTGTATCTCAAGAAAATGGTAATGGACCATATGAAGCTTTGAAAGCCCAAGCAGTCGCAGCTCGTAGTTATGCGATAATGCGTCCAAATGCGATGAATAATGCTTTGGGAACATCTTTAAAAGAAGAAAATGGCTCTTGGATTTTATCACTTCGTAGTTGTACCAATGATCAAGTATTTTGTAATCCTAGTAAAGGATGTTGGTCTAATGTAACTGGTGGACAAACTAGTGATGGAAATCCTGGAAATTGGAAAAATTGTACAGTTTATTCAGGATATGATAAATCTAAAAATTGGACTAGAGGACCTCTTGCGGAAGATAGTCAAGTTCGTAAGGCTGTAGAAGAAACCAGAGGACAAGTAGCTGTTGATTCTAATGGAAAAGTTGTTTATATGTCATATACTAATACTAATCAACAACGTTGGAACCAAATGGCAAAAGCAGGTAAAGATTATTTTGAAATATTAAAGAAAGATTATTCTAAAGTTTCAACTATTACTTCTAATTGTTCTTCTCAAGCAGGAAATGCTGAAGCTGAAGGTTGGAAACAATATGAAGGTCCTTGGAGTGGGAAATATATTGGTTCAAAAACACTAAAACAAGTTGGATGTATGATAACTTCTACTGCTATTCAAATTGCTAGAAGTGGAACAAAATTAAATGTCTCTAATTTTGATCCAGGAGTATTTCTTGACACTATTAAAGCCAATGGTGGAGTTTCTGGTAATAGTTTTAATGTAAATGATTCATCTTGGGAAAGTATAGCGCCTAATTTTAAAGTTGGTGGAGTAGTAGAATTTAGTGGAAGTAATCAAGATAAAATTAATAAAATGAAACAATATATTACAGGAAATAATTATCTAATTGTTAGATTATACCATCCTGGACAACATTGGGTGGCTATAACAGGTATAGAAGGAAATAAAGTAATTATGGCTGATCCAGGAAGTACAGCAACAGAATTTACTAGTAAGTATGATATATCTACAGTCACAAAAGGTTATTATTTTGTAAAAAAAGATTAAAAGTTGGGTGAAAAAATGAAAAATGAATCAAAAAAGCAAAAATTTCTAATAATTTTCGGTATTTTAGCGATTATTATATGCTTAGGTATAATTATTAAATCTAATTTAGATTCTAGAAAAAGTTTTATCATTATTGATACAGAAACTTGGGCATATACTGACAAAGAATGGTATAATTTAAATAATACATCTAATGTATTTGATAATTACGATTTTAATGTATATGCAGATAATAAGTATCAAGGAAAATATGAAATGAAATATTTTAATGATATTTGGTATTTCTTTGATGAAGAAAACGATTCTCATAAATTTAATGGAGATATATTTGCTTATGCTGGGAGCGAAAAAGTAGATCTTATAGATATTTCAAAAGAAGAATTAAACGAAAATGATTTGAGTACAATAAATAATGCTTTAAAAGAAAAAAACACAAGTATTTCATCATTAGAAGAACTTACTATAAAAGAAAAAATAGAATATGATTTTAATAAAGATGGTCAATTAGAAACTATTTACAATATAAATAATATTTCTAATGATTATAGTAATGAACAAGTATTTACATGTGTAATTTATCAAGATAAAATAATGATATATGATGATGATATTAAAGAAAATGAAGATGACTTATATAGTTATAATTTAAAATATCTAATAAACTTTGAAAATAAAAATAATCTTATTTTATCTGCAGGAAAAAATTTAGATATTAGTAGTACTAAATATTTAATGTATACTTTTTCAAAAAATAAGTTTGAAAAAATAAAAGAATCTTCAGATCAATATATAAATATTAATGCCAATAATAAAGATAACTTTAATTTAGATTTAATAATTATAATATTAACTATTGCTATTATTGCAATTATAGTATTTACTTTTATAAAAAGAAGAAAAGAATCTAATAATAAAATATAAAATTACCTTGAGTATTTTATAAAAAAATATTACAATATATGTAATTGGGAGGAAGTCTTATGAAATTAAAATTCACTGCAGATCCAGAAGATTGGCTAATATTTGGTATATTTGCAATTTTCTTATTATATGTTGTATGTATAACTGTTTTAAATTTATCATCTCTTGCAGTTGATGGTTATTTAGCGGGTCTTAATCCATTTCCAGCTTTTGGACCTAAATATATAACTGCGACACTTGTATTTTACTTTATTGCGTTAGTGGCTTTAATTGCAAGCTGTAAATCATACTTTTTTGATAGAGAAGATGGTTTAGGTGTGTCTTCTTCAAAAAAGACAAAAGGTTATTCTCGTTGGGCAAAAGATAATGAAATGAAAAAAGAATTATGTAAAGTTTTACCAACAGATTATACTTCTGATGCAGCCGGTGTACCACTTATAAATAATGGTAAAGAAATATGGGTAGATAATGGAGAATATCATACTTTAGTTATAGGTGCAACTGGTTCTGGTAAAACTCAAGCAACTATTTTTCCTACTGTAAAGACGCTCATGAAAAAAGGCGAATCTATGGTTATTACCGATCCAAAAGGTGAAATATATGAAGAAGCGGGAGAAGAATTAAAAGAAAGAGGATATAATATAATTTTATTAAACTTCCGTAATCCTCAAAAAGGTAATAGTTGGAATCCATTAACTTTACCATATAATTTATATAAAAATGGTAATCAAGATAAAGCTATAGAGTTACTTGATGACTTAGCTTTAAATATTCTATATGATGAATCTAATACTAATGCAGACCCATTCTGGGAAAAAACATCAGCAGATTATTTTTCAGGTCTTGCTCTTGGAATGTTTGAAGATGCAACTGAAGATAAAATAAATATTAATAGTATCAGTCTATCAACTACAGTAGGTGAAGAAAAATTCGGAGGATCAAATTACGCTAAAGAATATTTTTCAGCCAAAGATCCAACAAGTGCTGCATATATAAATGCATCAAGTACAATTCTTTCTCCAAATGAAACTCGTGGTTCAATTATTGCGGTATTTAAACAAAAAATTAAATTATTTGCATCGCGTGAAAACTTATCAGAAATGTTATCAAGAAGTGACTTTGATGTTGCGGATATCGGTAAACAAAAAACAGCGGTATTTATCATTATTCAAGATGAAAAGAAAACATATCATTCACTTGCAACTATCTTTGTAAAACAATGTTATGAAACACTTATTGATGTTGCTCAAGCTAATGGAGGAAAACTTCCTATTAGAACTAATTTCTTGCTTGATGAGTTTGCTAACATGCCACCACTTAAAGATGTAACAACAATGATTACCGCAGCTCGTTCAAGACAGATAAGATTTACAATGATTATTCAAAACTTTGCCCAACTTAATCAAGTATATGGTAAAGAAAATGCCGAAACTATTAAAGGTAACTGTGGTAATATTATCTATTTGATTTCATCAGAACTTGCTGCTCTTGAAGAAATAAGTAAATTATGTGGTGAAGTAAAATCAAAAACTGATGATAAAACAGCTTCTACACCACTTGTTACAGTAAGTGATTTACAAAGAATGAAGCAATATGATCAAGTAATATTACGTATGCGTATGCAACCATTTAAAACTCATGTTACACCTAACTGGAAAATTGATTGGGGCAAAAAATATCCTAAAGCAGGATATCCGGAAAGAGAAAAACAACCTGTACATGTATTTGATATGAGAGAATTTGTAAAGGAACAAAAGAAAAAGAAATTAATGGAAATGATGAATCAAGCTGAATCAAATGGAACAGTACCAGGAGGAAATAATAATGGTATGATGAATAATCCATTTGCTGGTGGTATGCCTGGAATGAACGGTCAAAATCCTTTTGGAGCAGCACCAAATCCATTTATGAATCAACCAACTAATCCGTTCCAACCTAATCCAAATAATAATATGAATAAACCAGTAAATCCTTTTGAACAAGCAATTAATAATCAATTAGGAGAAAAACCAACTCCTAAAGCTCCAGAAACTCCTAAACAACCACCAATGGACTTTGATGTAGATGCTTTAGTTCGTAAGATAGATGCTAAAATTGCGGAACTTGAAGAAGAGGAAAAGAGAGAAAAAGAGAATAATAAAAATATAGAAAATAAAGAAGTAAAAGAAGCTGTGATAGAAGAAACTTCTAAAGAAGAATCTAAACAACAAAATGATTTTAAAAAGAGAATTTCTGATATAGTGGCTGATCAAGATGAAGAAGAAAAAGTAACTAATGATTCAGAAAATAATAATGATGATTTAGTCTCAGAAGTTAACAAAAAATTAGAAGAAACAGAAAAAGAAAAACAAGTAGAAGAACAAAAAGAAAAAGAACCAGAAGATATAAAAATTAATAACGATATAATTATTGAAGATCATGATGACGATGATGATAAATTTTTTGATGATTTCTTTGACGATGATGATGATTGGAACTAAATTTTAATGATTATTACCAATATTTGGTAATAGTCTTTTTTTATTGTTTCTTATTAGTTAACTTCACCCAAATACCTTAATAAAATACATACAATTAGCTCATAAGTAACCAAAAGTTACTTAAAGGAGTAGTAGTATATGTTAGGAAAAAGAATCAAGCAATTAAGATTAGAACAAGGACTAACGCAACAACAATTAGGGGATTTGGTACATGTCACAAGAGTAAGTATCTGTTGTTATGAAAAAGAAGAAAGAACACCAACATTAGATACTATTATAGATTTAGCAAATGCTCTAAAAGTAGATTTAAATACATTGATTGGATATGATAAATTTATACTAAGTGATAATGATACAAATTATGGTATAAATATATCAAAAGAAGAAATAACATTATTATTAGAACTTAGAAAAAATCAAAAATTATATAAAGATTTAATAGCTAGTCCTAAAAGAATAATCGCTGCTATCATGAAAAAGTATTAATTTTGTAATACTTTTTTAATTGCTTTAATTTGATATAAAGTTACTACTACTATATTCGCACTCGTAGCTATTATTAAAGAATAAATTCCTATATGTAAAAAAGAAGTTACAAATAATAAGATACATCTTACAATAGTTCCTATTAAAGTAGATATCATACTAATTTTACTTTTACCTAATCCATCTAAAGTAAATGAAAGAGGAGCTTGAATGTATTGAAGTATACATACTGGAGCCAATACTTTTATATAATTAACTCCTTCCTTAGTATTATAAATAATTTTTAAAAACACCTCAGGTTTAAGCATAATAACTATAGTATAAAAAATACCTATAATTAAACTAATTCCAATAGCTTGTTTTAATTTTTTTTGTACTCCACTTTTATCTCCTCTAGAATAATTTTTACTAACTATTGGAAGTAAAGCTTGTGAAATGGCCATTGTAAAAAAAGAAGGTAATAACAATAGAGGTATAACATAACCTGATAAAACTCCATATTGATAAATTATATATTTATTAGAATAACCATTTATTAATAAGCCATATGTTAATATAATAGGTTCGAAAAAATATCCAATAGAACCTATTAATCTTCCTAAAGTATTAGGTACTCCTATATCTAGACTATCTTTAATATATTGTTTATTAGGTTTTAAATCTTTTTTAGTAATTTGAAAATTTTTAGGTAAAAAGAAAAATAAAACTAAAATAGAAGCCAATTCACTAACTATATTAGATAGTATTACAAAACAAACTGCCTTTTCTAATCCATATTTTATAAAAATAGGAATTCCTATAATTAAAATAATAAGTCTAACTATATCTTCTACAATATTAGATACAACATGAGGAATCATTTTTTGCTTACCAAAAAAATAACTTCTTAAGATAGAAGAAATAGATGTAAACGGAATAACAAAACTCATAGCTATTATAGGAAAATAAACTCTACTATCTTTAAGTAAATTAATAGAAATAAATCTAGCAAAAATAAATAATAAAATCATTATTAATAAATTAACTAATAAAGAAACTGGTATTAATGAAAAAATTAAATTTTTATTATTTTTTTTATCTTCTGCAATAAATTTAGATATAGCAATAGGAAATCCTAATTGAGCTAATGTGATTACTAAAGAAAAAGTAGGCATAATTATCATATAAAGACCTATTCCTTCAGTAGTTAATAATCTACTCATCACTATCTTAATAATCATTCCTAATATTTTTGTAATAAATCCACCAATCATAAGTATTAATGTTGTCTTAAAAAAAGTAGTTTTTTTCATATTAAAACATATGTATATAAATAAAAAAAATTAACAAAAAGTTGACATCGGGGGGGGTTATTTTATAATGACTATAGAATAGGAGTGTAAGTATGAACAATAATGAAAATAAAAAGAAAGAAAGAAAAAATAAAATAATAAAGATAACGGCACTATTAGGATTATTCTTATTAGTATTTGGAATAAGTTATGCATTATTTAATGTGACATTAGAAGGAAAAAAGAAAAATAAAATAGCAACCGGAACATTATCATTAAAAATAACGGATTTAGAAGGAAATGATGAAAAAGATATGCCAGAAGGAACAATGGCAATAAATTTAGATAATGCTTATCCAATGACAAATGAAGAAGGATTAGAATTAGAATCATATGAATTCAAAGTAGTAAATAATGGAACAATAGATGCTTATTATAAATTAAATATAAAAACAACAGAATTAACAGATTTACCAGCAAGTACAATAAGATATAATTTAGTAGAAAATGGTGAAATTTTGACTTTAGAGCCAGAATTATTAAGTAGTGCACCAATAACAAAAACAAGTACAAACGATAATTTATATCAAATAGATACAGATATAATAAAAGTAGGAGAAGCAAAGACATATAAATTAAATATATGGTTGGATTATGACGCGACGATAGAAGAAGCAGCAAATAAAATATTTGAAGGAAAATTAGAAATAGAAGGAAGTCAAATAACGAATAGTACAAAAGAATATTCAGAAGGAACATTTGCTTATACAATATATAATAACGAAGAAATAAAAGGAAGAAGTAATAAACCAAAATACTTGAAAATTTTTGATGAAACGAAAGAAGAAAGTGGACTATATGCATATCCAGATATGAAAGGCGGAACAACATACTATTATAGAGGAACGGAAGTAAATAACTATGTAAGCTTCGCTGGAAAGACATGGAGAATCGTAAGAGTATTAGAAGATGGAAGTGTAAGACTAATATTAGAAGATAGGATAGGTGAAACTGGTATTATTTATAATCATGAAATAGATAATCCATCATATGCTAAATATATGAATAGTAATGTAAAGACAGAGGTAGATAACTGGTATAATACAAACTTAATAAATTATGATAATTATATTACAACAAGTACATATTGTAGTGATATGAGAGAAAATTTATATAATAATTACACAAAGTTTTTCAATGATTTGGAATCAACCAATTATAATTATTACGGAATAAGATCCCGTGCTACTTTAAATACTGAAATTGATCTAAATGCAGAACCTCCAGAAGAAGAAGTTATAGCTTGGTATGACTCATTTGCATTTAAACCAGATTTAAGTTGCAGAGAAGAAGATAAAGTAGAAAGTAAGGCAGCCTTATTAACTGCAGATGAATATGTTCTTGCTGGTGGTTATGAAAATTTGAGTGGTAATAATTATTTGATGAAATCTGATTATAGTTGGTGGACTATGTCTCCTGGAATTTTTCGTGGTTCTATTTCGGCAACATTGATATATGCAGATGGATCTATTAATGAAGAAACTGTTTATTATCGTTATTCAGTTCGTCCAGTTATCACTCTAAAAGCTACCACAACTATTAGCTCTGGAAGTGGAACAAGTACTGATCCATATATAATTGGTTAAAAAATAAAGTCTATTTTACAAACTAATTGTAAAACAGGCTTTTTATTTATCAAAAAATATATTATAATCTTGAATTTGACAGTTTTGGCAAATAAAAATCTCTCTAGTCCTTTATT
>JBJEXX010000060.1:0-3730 GCA_051886215.1 Bacilli bacterium
ATTTAAAGATTTAAATTATATTAAATAATTGTCTACTTTTTCTTGACTAATGCAAATTAAATACTTAACTTTTCGTCCTTTTTAATGCATTAATTTAACTTAAACCGATAATTATCTTATTATATTTCTTTAAAAATTACAAAATTTTATATTAAAAAGCCTCATAAAATGATACCTTCTTATTAAATATTAATTTTTTATATCGATACTTTATATCTATATTTAACGCTATAAATAAATTTTGTCGTAAATAATAACTTTTGATCTTTTTTATTTAATATTTATTGTTCTATATATTATTCAATAAATATGATACTTTTTTAAAACTTTCTATTAGTTTAGGATTATACCTTATACCAGAATTATCAATAATTTTTTGTACCGTATCTTCGTGTGAATATTTTAAAGATAAATTTACATAATCAATACAAATAGCTGCAATTGATGCGGATAATGGAATATTTTCTTCTTTTAAACCATATGGATATCCTCTACCATTATAATATTCATGATTATATTTTAATATTTCATAACAATAGTTTTTATATATAACATCATCATTATTATTAAATATCACATCTAATATATCACATCCAGCATTTACTCTTTCTATTATAAATTTTTTATCTTCATCTGTAAGAGTACTTTTATTAAATATCTTTTTAGGTATTTCATATATTCCTAAATCATAGTATTTAATAGCTAATGCCATTTTATCTATTTTATTTTGATCTAAATTATATTCTTTATAATCTTCCATTACTTTATTGGCCAAAATATTTAAATAATTAGATAATTTATCCATTTTTTCTTTGTAATCATATTTATAGGCATTAATAATATTATTAGTTATATTATTAATATTACTATTTTGATTAATTAAAAGTCTATTTAAAGAATTACTAGATTTATATAAATTTATAAAATTATTAATACGATGTTTTACAATTTGAAAATCAAATGGTTTTTCTATCATATCCGCAATATTGTAATTATAAGCCTTATTCCTAGTTTCTTTTTCATAATCTCCACTTATTATAATTACAGGTATTGTAGATAATAAATTATTTTCAGTCATATAATCCAAAACCTTAAATCCATCTATAACTGGCATAGCTAAATCCAAAAACATTCCAACTATATTAAGAGTCTTCTCATAATTACTTTTATTAAAATTATCTTTTATAATATTAATAGCTTCTTGTCCATTACTAGCTTCTATAATATTATATTCATCTTTAAAAATCTTTTTCAACATACTCCTAGTTATTAAATCATCATCTACTATCATAATAGTTTTATCAGTTTGACTACTTAAATTGATAGCTTTCTTTGTTAACATTTCTTTTAACTCTCTATAATTAGATGTTAAGTTAGTTAAAATAGAATTTATATAAATTTCAACATCATCTATTCTAAGATTAGATGAAGTATTAGCTTCAAAAATATTATAAATTTTTAAGATAGCATCACATACTATATTAGTTATAGTACTTAATCTAGTTTCATTATCCTCATCATTTTTCTCTTCATTTTTCGAAGTTAATGCAACAATCAATTTACTATCATCATTATTTATCAAAATATAAGTAGTATTATAAAAATTTCCATTTATATTTTCATAATTTACACTTATACCATTATTCCCAGAAAGTTTAGCTTCTTCCAATTTTTGTAAAGATGAAGATTCTATTACTTTATTAATATCACTTTCTTTAATAATATCTTTTAAACTATTTAAATATTCACTATACGATAAAATTCTTTTTTCTTTTATATTTTCATGATCACAAATAAAACTAGTTATAGTATCGTTTAAAATATCTATAATTGATATGTCAATAAAATAATCAAATATACCACTTAATATTCTTTTATCCATAAATCCTCCTATAAATTAATACATTGTTCTATTATTTTTTTAGTTTGATTTATTTTGTCTAATAAAAGAGAAAAATTATTTATAATATAATTAATATCATCTTCTTTACTTTTTAATTCATGTTCATAAGAAATATCTCCAAGCTCTATAAATCCTAAACTTCTAGCATTACTTTTTAAAGCATGAACTTCAATCGCATAATTAGGCATATCATTACTATCTTTAAATTGTACTAACTTCTTTATCGTTTCATCTATAGTGTTATAAAAATCTTGTAATATTTCATAATAAGTATCAAAATCAATCATATTTTCCACTGAAGTTTCAACATCAACATTATTCTGTTTTAACCATTCTTCTTTTTGATTCATAATTCACCTCTATTATCAATACTATTTTATAATAAATTAATTATTTTTACAAGAAAAAAGCACTATATGTGCTTATGAATTTAAATAATTTATTATTCCATCATATCCAGAACTCCAATTAGAATCCCAACTTTCTGTTGAACCTTTAATATTTATAGTTTTTATGTTCGAACCATTAAAAGTATATCCATAAACATTACTTACTGATGCCGGAATAGTTAATTCTTCTAAACTAATCTTCATTGTCCCAATTAACCAATTCGCCATACCAATAGTTTCAAGCCCCTCAGGAAGTTCCAAACTAGTTAAATTTGACAAACCAGATAAACGCTTAAGGTTTTTTAAATTTTTAGGAAGTGTTAAAGTAGTTACATTACCATATGTTGCAACAACTCCTAACGATTCTATATTGTCATCTAACTGTATATTATAATTCAAATCAGCCTTATTATACAAACTTCCATCAATTAAAAATCCTTCATAATATAGTTTTTTATATAATTCTGGCTTTGTATCTTTAATACTATCTGCATATACAATGAAATCTGTATCATCCGAGGCAAGACATTCTTCGTCTGGTAGATTATATTTTACACATACATCATTCCATTGTTTTTCAGATAAACTATTATAATTTTCATCTTTTGTTGCTGTGCCACTTATATATTTATTAAATTTTAGTTTTGTTGATAAATCAACGCCTGTCAAATCTAATCCTGCTTCTTCAAATAATCTCATATTATTATCAAAATAAACTTGATTATTATCTACATATGCATCACTTACTAATATATTAGCAACTTTGCTTTTACCACCATAAATAGTTCCATCTGCATAATAAGTTTCTCCATTAATATCTCTATATATTATAGCTCTAGATGCTGAAGAAGTCGTATCTTGATTACCTTCTACTTTTAAATTAGTTGAAAAGACTTTATTCATAGCTTCATTATCAGCGTCATAATCTAGCCATAAATATAATTGATAACTTATACTTTGTCCTTTTTTTATTACTCCTGCATCTAATATTCTATCTTTTATATATGATAGATTAATAGAAGTTTGAGTTGTATACTGATTAGCAGGATTATCTCCTCTTTTTAATGTATACTTTACATATTTATCATCTAATCTTTCTTCATCAGCAGCTAACTCTAAATCTTCTAATGTAATTGAATACTCTGCATCTAATGTCCCACTATTTTTTAAAGTAAAAGTATAAGGAACTGTTTCATTCCCTTCTTCGTCTGTTATGGGAACAGCGTTTTCTAATCCTATTGTTTCTCCTTCTATTGTGTTTCCTGATTCATTTAGTAATTCTAACTCTAATTTTCCGGTTGTTATTTTATTTATCTTTTTACCTGATAAAGTTACACTAAATAAAGCATAACTTATTCCAAATACTAATAAAAATAATCCTAATAGTGCCGTTATCTTTAATATTTTATTTTTGTTTGTAACTTTATTATTTTCTTTA
>JBJEXX010000061.1:0-3370 GCA_051886215.1 Bacilli bacterium
TTTATGTTTTATTTTTGATTGCATCGTCGATTTTGTCTTTAAGTTAATTAAGCATTGGTGAAATAGGTTGTTTTTTTGAGTGATGAAGGCTATCTGTCTATCTGCTTGAATGTCTACTGACGTTAAAATTCTGTATGCAAAGAGTCTGGGTGCTTTAGCTAAGTGAGTTGTTGTTTTAATATATCTTCTGAAGAAAATCACTATTACGAAGACGTTATTGTAAAATAGTTAAATCACTGATAAAGTTGAATTGCGAAATAATAGCATTACAATTAATACTATTTGTAAATAACTAATAATCTTATTAAAAATAGTACTTAACTAAGGAGAAAATACATGAAAAAGTTTTTATTAATCATTTCTATTATTATTGGTTTAGTTTTTATTGTTGGGACTTTAATGAACAATGATTTTTTTTGCGAAATTAAGTTAGCAAGTTATGAAAAAAAAATAATACTTCACAAAAAGAAAATAGAGAAGTATGAATCTAAGTTAGAAAATATACAAGAATCCTTAAATGTATATTCTGATGAATCATCAAGTTTGTTATCAATATATGACGGCCCAGGTGATGTTCCACCACAATCATGGGAAAAAAGAGTTAGTGAATTAAAGAATAAAGAGGATAATCTTAGAGAAAAGTATAACAATATCTATAAAAAGTACATAAAAAGAATTGAAAAATATAATGTAACAATCCATAAAATACATACACAAGAAAATATTATAGGGTTAGAAGAATCGAATATTGAGCATGTAGAAGCAAAGTTTGAATATTAATTTTAAGAAAGAGCATTAAGAATAGTAAAAATCAAAGATTTAGGAGATAGGTATGAACAGACATATTAAATTTTTTAGTATTCTATTTATTATGTTAGTCTTAGTTGCTGGTGCATATATATACAAAAATAGCTTAATATTTTCAAATGAAGAAGATAAATTTATATCGAGTAATGAAAATACAAATAATCAAGACAAGACAATAAATCAAGACACTTTATTAATTTCATCAATAACAAAAGAGAATATTGGAGATAGTGTAATTATTATTGGCGAGATTTCAAGAAGATACGAACATAAAAATGGTCATGTCTTTTTAACTCTATCGGAAGATAATAAAACGATAGAAGTACCTGTTTTTGCCGATAAAAATATTGAAACAAGTAACTATACTACTGGATCTATGGTTAAAGTAAAAGGTGAAGTCAGAGAATATCAAGGTAAACTACAAGTTATACCAGAGAAAACTGATGATATTTCTTTAGTAAAAGATACATACACAGTTGAGGATATTGGAAAACAAGTACAAGTTGTAGGGGGAATTACTACGAAATATGCCCATCCTAATGGTCATTTATTTATAGTTTTAGAATTAGATAGTGGTCAAGAGCTAGAAGTTCCGCTATTTAGTGATTTAAAACCAAAATCAGGTGATTATCCAATTAATTCAAAAATTAAGGTAAGCGGTACAATAGAAGAATATGAGAATAAATTAGAACTGATTCCTACTACAATAGAAGATGTAGAAGTCTTAGAACTAGGTAATGATAAAAATATTCAAGAAATAGAAATTAGCGAAATTACAGAAAAACATCGAGGCGATATGATTATTACTGAAGGGTTAGTTACGAATTTAAATGTAAGAAATGATGGACACATTTTTTTAACACTTGAAAAGGATGGTGCTGCTATTAAATCAGTATTGTTTAGAGCAGATTCAGAAGAGCTTGAAGGCAGAAAACAACGGATTGTAAATGCAGAAAAAGCACAATTTCCAATAAGAGTCTTAGGGATGATTGATATTTATAATGGGGAACTTGAAGTCATCATTGATAAGGTACTTGTGGATTAAAGAGGAATTTATAATGAGCAAAGTACAAATATGTATACTCAGCTTGGTATTTAGTATTTTATTTTTTACATTCTTTTCAGATTTCTTTTCGTTTCCCATAAGATGCTTGATTTATATTATTGGAGGTTTCCTGTTTTTTTCCTCTTTATTTCGATCCATAAAAAAGAGAACTACACCTAGAGAACCTTATATTTTTTTGGGGATAAGTGCTATTTCTATCTTCTTATCTATTTTCTTTCTTGATTCTTTGTTAGGAGTTTACAATTTTTTGTTTTTTTTGAGTGCTTCAGTAGTTAGTCATTATTACCAAAAAAACTCAAAAAATAATGAGTTAACAATAAAAAAAATAGATCAAGAGGAAAATCTAAATCCACAGATTGAAGGTATGAAAAACTTTCTTTATGAGTTTAGTCTTCGTTATATTCAGCATAAAGAAGAATTATCATCATCAATGCTTCAATCACAAACGTATTTATTTAATCAATTAAATGATGAATTGAAATTGATTAGGGAAATGTTAGAACAAAATGGCCAGAAATTAAGTGCTCAAATACAGGAAGATACAATTAAACTTGAGAAAAGTATTTTTAATGTTAAACGAGACACTAGTGCTATAAAAGAAAATATTGAAGGTGTAAATGAACAAACACAGAAATTGTCAATAGAACTAGGAAAATTGTCTAAACAGCAAAAAATAGCAATCTGTGGTTTAGTTGAAGATTTTGAGAATGAATTAAAAGCAAGCCGTAAAGAATTTAGAAATGAAATTGCTCAATTGTTGGAGAAAAAAGGAAATAATATAAGTGAGTTAGAAGAGATAATTAAGTATATGCAAGAAAAAAGATTAAACTTTTCTAATAGTAAGCACTTAGAAAATGAGCAGATAAAGCATAAGCTTTATGATGCTTTTAAAATGGCTAGAAAAAATGTTTATATTCAGGTTCCTTGGTTAGCTAAATGGATTCTGAACGATCAAGGGCCTTTATTTAATCATATGAAAGAAGCTATAAAGCGTGGAGTGAACATTCATATCAATTACGGAATAGACGAAAACTGGGGGTATAGCGGTAATAGTAATCGCAACAGAAGTGACAATAGTGACAGAGTTGCTGATGAAATGAAAAGAAAGCTAAAAAAGCAAAGACAAACTGATGGAAATTTAAAGATGAATCGAGTGAATTCTCATTATAAATTATTTATTTGTGATGATAAGTTTTACGTTGAGGGTAGTTATAATGTTCTTTCGAATAATGGAAATCGAACTCATGAGGCAGCACAATACTCAGAAGATAAAGAACGTATTAAACAATTATTAAATCTATATTTTAAAGAATGAATTAGTTAAACAAGATTATAATAGAGGGAGGTTTCTTAAAGAGTCAGTTTATACTGGCATTTTCTAAAGAACCTCTTTTTTATGAAATCTTTAGAAGAAGGAGGGCTGGGCTTCCTACTGGCATCAACGCATCCTGCGTGAAATGGACCTGACATCAAGCGAGTCTTTGGAATTCGCCAAGC
>JBJEXX010000062.1:0-3367 GCA_051886215.1 Bacilli bacterium
CTAACATTATCAGACAAAATTAATTATCGGACATATTATTAACAAAACTACGATTTTATCGTAGTTTTTTACATTGTTTTGGCCAATAACTTTCTCATAGTTCAAACAAATTTTTTAGTATTTCAGAGTCTTTATTCCAATCATAATCAATCTTTTCGTCTATAGGGTAAACACATTGAATAGCTTTTCTCTTTAATTCTATATTTGCTTTTGCATATATTTCTGTAGTAGTAACCGACGAATGACCTAAAAAATTAGATATATCTATTAAAGCAATATCATTTTCTAACATATGCATTGCTCTTGAATGTCTAAAAACATGTGGATGTATGTTTTTGTTAATTTCTGATAACTTTGCGTATTTTTTTACAATGTGAACAACCATCTTTGAAGAAGCTTTATTACTACCATTTCCACAAAATAAATAGTCATAATTTGATAATCTAAATAATTTAATATATTTGTTTATAAGATTTTTTGTTTCATAAGTTAAGGGGATTGTTCTATGTTTTCTTCCTTTACCATATAATGTAACACATGGATTATTATCTAAATTCAAATCATTAACTCTAATATTTATTAACTCACTTTCACGACAACCACTATCATAAAGCAAATTAATAAGAGTATAATCTCTAACTCCTTTTCTGTTATCAGTTGATATCACAGACAAAAATTTGTTTAGTTCATCTTTAGTTAAATAATCGATTTCTTTACTTTCTGCTCTTTTCTTTGATATTTTAAGTATTCTTACTAAATCTATATTATTTTCCACATCTTCTTCTAAAACATAGTTACAAAAAGATTTAATAGCGGCAAGTCGCTGATTTCTTGTAATTACACTTGATTTTAAATTATTTTCTAAATAATTTAAAAAATCTATTATATTTTCTCTAGTTAGTATATCAAAATTAATATTTTTAATTTTGATATTTTTTTCTCTTATTAAGTAATTAATAAATAATCGGAATGTTGTTTTGTATGATTTAATAGTATTTATACTTAGATTTCTCTGATTCATTAGATAGGATTCAAAAAATCTTTTCATATATTCCGAAAAACTATAAGTTGTCATAATCTATATCCCTTTCTATACAAACTATTTTAGAAACTTTTTCTCTTAATTCTGGAAATGAAACTGAAGTTAAGTGCAAATATTTATATGTTGATGATAAATCAGTGTGACCTAGATATGCACTTAATAATGGTAGAAACGAATTAATATCTTCACCTCTTTTAATGGCATTCCTAAAGGAGTATACTGCAAAAGTATGTCTTATATCATGCACACGAGGCCAATTTTCATTATGTTTTATCTTGGCTTTAAATATTATCTTTTTAAAATAGGCACCATATAATGCTGGATTATATTTTTGATGATAATTTCTTTCAAAAATATAATCATAATTTGATGGATAATCATCAATATATAGTTTTATTTCATTTGATAATGATTCGTTAATAACAACTAATCTTTCTGAATTGTTTTTTGTTTTTTCTAATAATAAAGTATATTTTATATTATTAAAGTTTTCTTTCTTTAAGTTTAAAACTTCTCCGATTCGCATACCTGTACTGAATAAAATTTTAGTAATTAAATATATTTGTCTTTGAATTTTTGGTTTTGTTCTATAATATCCATTTTTTATAGAATCAAAAATTTTTATTATTTCTTCTTCCGTATAAATATGTGGAGTAAAGTCATAATTTCTTGGGTATCTTTTGTGTGGAAGTATATATGATTTATTATCATAATTATACATATAAATTCCTAATTGTCTTAATAAAGATGCATATCTACTTTTTGTTGAATCAGTACAATTTTCTTTTGAATCAATATAATTATAAACTACATCCTTAACTAAATAATTGTATTTATAATCTATTTCTATTAGATATTTATCAAAATCTCTAAGATAATAAACTATATTTTTAATATGATATCCATTAGAATTCTTTTCACATATAAATCTCTCTAATTGATTTGATAAAATACTATTAAAGTTCATAATTAATCACCACCATACATTTAGATAAATTTTTTTCATTACATTTTAAATATGTGTTTGTTGAATTTGTATTTGAATGTCCTAAACAAGATGATATAATATCTAAAGGGATTTCATTATTTAGCATTTCTGTTGCAAGCGTAAATCTAAATGCATGAAGTCCTATATTTTTATATTTTTTATAATCAATATTACATTTTATCATTGCGTTTTTAATCCATTCAGTTAGTGAATATCCTGAATTTAATTTTTCTAGTGGATACTGATTTTTTATAAAAATATAATCACTATTATTTTTCAATTTAAAAGGTCTTTCATTTTTTATATATTCAATTATTGCAGTACCTACATCTTGTGATAAAGGTATTTTCACTGACTTTTTAGTTTTTTGCTGTATAAGACAAATTTCATTAGTTTCCCAATTTATATTATTATATTTTAAATTTAATATATCTATTTTCCTTAACCCTGTTTTTGCTGCAATAAGAATTATTGCATAATTCCTATATCCAACAAGAGATTCAACTCTATGCTCTTTTAAATAATTAAGTATTTTTATAACATCTTCTTTTTCAAAGGGTTTAGGATTCTTTATACAATCTCTTTTTATTGCAGGTATTAAAAATGAAAAATCATATTTAATAATGTTTTCTAAAAACAAATAATTTAAAAAATTTCTCAAAGTATAATTTAAATAAATTTTTCTACTTTTTATACAATCTTTATAACTATTTATATAATTTAATATTATATTTTTTGTTATATCTTCAAATGATGAAATGTTATTGCATATAATATATTTCATAAAATGATTTGAACCATCTATTTTATCTTGAATTGTCGAATCAGAATTATTTAAAACATTTTTACAATAATCATAATATTTAATTATTTCATTTTTAAATAATTCATTTTTAATTTCCAATTCACATTTAGATTTCAGTTTTTTGTTTGAATGAAATACATTAAAATCATTTAAAATATTCAATACGTTTAATGGATGTTTTTGTAATTTACCATTATATTCTTGTAATTTTAAATTGTATTTTTTTTCAAGAAATTTATTTTCTATGTCATAACTAATTTCATTAATGCCATATTCTAATGAAAAATTTAAATATTCTTTCCAAATTTTTTTGCAATACATTGTAAAATCAAGTGAATAATTATTATTCATAAGTTCCTCCTCTCTGACTAATATTAATTCTTCTATTTTGTGCATAAATAACACATCCTTTCTATATATGAAAAGTGAATTAGTCTTTTCATAGGTGTTATTATAAGTTATTGGACAAAACAATGCAAAAAACTACGATAAAATCGTAGTTTTGTTAATAATATGTCCGATAATTAATTTT
>JBJEXX010000063.1:0-13708 GCA_051886215.1 Bacilli bacterium
TTTCTGTTTATTATACACCCTCCATAGAAAGTGTCTAAAAAAATTATAAAATCCCCCTAACTAAAAGTTGACACGGGGGGGGGTTATTTTATAATGACTATAGGATAGGAGTGTAAGTATGGAAAATAAAGAAAATAAAATTGTGAAGAAGAATAAAATAATAAAAGTAACCGCACTATTAGGATTATTCTTATTAGTATTTGGAGTAAGTTATGCTTTGTTTAGTGTAGTATTAGAAGGTACAAAAAAGAATACAATAAAAACAGGAAAATTAGAATTAAAATTACTAAATGAACAAGGTAATACAATAGAAGGAGAAACAATAGGATTAGAAAATGTAATTCCTGTTATAAATGAAGAAGGATTAACAACAACTCCATATACATTTACAATAGAAAATAGCGGTTCATTAGAAGCGGAATATAAAATTACTTTAGATGACTTAGATTTAGAAAGTGGAGAGGAAAGACTTGAAGATAAATATATTAAGACACATTTGGTAATAACAGATGAAGCAGGCAAAACAATAGAATCAACACCAATAATACTATCTGCGATAGAAAACAGAATATTAGATGCAGGAGTTATACTACCAGGAAAGAGTAGAAGTTATAAGCTATATATGTGGTTAGACCTAGGAGCTGATGAAAATGCAATTAATAAAGTATTTAGTGCGAAATTGAAACTAGAAGGAACACAAGTAAATAAAACAACAGATGAAAGAACTATCCTAAGAAGAATTAATGCTGATGGAACTAATGATAGCACAAGAGTAGATAAAACCGGAAAAATTAAGGTTTATACTTCTGGATACACATCTGCAACAATATATAAAGATGGAAAAGTTAGATTTATTGGAGATGGAAGTACTAGTTCTCAACTTGATTTTCAATTATATGATGAAGAAAAATATGTCAGTTATCATAAAGAATTATTAACCGCAGCAGGTTTTGATGTAGAAAGTTTAACAACCAAAGAAGAAATAGATAATTTTCTTAATAATAATGATTATGATAATGGTAATTTTTGGACAAATTATGATGAGTTATGGAAATCTATTTTAGAAGAAGCAGGAATTGATACAAGTGATTGGACTGATACAATAACAGGCGAAATTAATAAAGCCGCTCAAACTAACAATATTGAACTTTATCATAAACTATCTAAAGTATATATTGATAAAACTGGAGTTTTAGTTGGTAACGATAGATTTGATGAAGAAATATTAAATTATTTTATAAAAGATGTATATGTATCAAAAACAGTTAGAGGAGCTTATCTTAGTAATTTAAAATATATAGAAAAATTGACTTTAGAAAATGGTATAGAAATAACTCCATCTATAAATAGTTATTTATTAACAAATCTAACTATACCTAATACAGTAACTCTAATAAACTATATAACAGCTCCAAACATGAAAGAAATCACTATTCCTAATAGTGTCACTAATGTAGTTAACGGAGCATTTTCTTCTTGGACTAGTGATCAAACAATAAATGTTGATAATACAAAAGAGGCAACATCTGGTTGGTGGTCAGGTTGGAGTGGAGAGGCTACAGTTAACTATTTAAGATAAGGATTTAATCCTTATTTTTTTTGAAAAAATAAATAAATTTAGTATAATAATATTGGTGATAAAATGACAAAAGAAGAAATTAAAAGAATAGATAATTATCAATATGAAAGAAAATTAAAGAAAAATAACATAAATATCATTGCGGGAGTAGATGAAGTAGGAAGAGGTCCATTAGTTGGTCCAGTAGTTACTGCCTGTGTTGTTTTAAAAGATAATTTTAATTTACCTGGTTTAACTGATTCTAAAAAATTATCAGAAAAGAAAAGAGAATATTTTTTTGAAGAAATAAAAAAACAATCCTTAGCAGTAGGAATTGGTATAAAAGATGAAAAAGTAATTGATGAGGTGAATATTTATGAAGCTACAAAATTAGCTATGTATGAAGCTATAGAAAAGGCTAATAATCAAATAAAAATCGATCATGTATTAATAGACGCCATGAAATTAGAAGATTTAACTATTCCTTCAACTTCAATAATAAAAGGAGATTTAAAAAGTATTTCTATTGCGGCTGCTAGTGTTATTGCAAAAGTAACACGTGATAGGATGATGGATGAATTAGATAAAAAATATCCTGAATATAACTTCAAAAAAAATAAAGGATATCCTACAAAAGAACATCAAGAAGCTATAAAAAAGTATGGTATTATCCCCCAACATCGCAGAACATTTAAACCTTGTTCAAATTTTATTAAATAAATCATAAAAAGTACTAGCAAAATTCGACAAAGTATGATATATTTAACTCATGGTAGTGTATTCTACCATTGCATAGCTACACTTCAGTAATGAAGTCGTATGCATGTAGGTTTTTATGAAAGCACTCTAGGCCAATATAAAAAAAGAGTGCTTTTACTATGTAAAAAATATAATTTATAGTTTATAATATATTTAAGGAGGTGCCTATGAAAAGTTTATTACCTGCAGATATATATATTGTTTATAATAAAACAATATTAAAAGAAGAAGATCGTAAAATTATTACAACTTTATATCAACCTATCATAGGTCACACTGCGGTTAGTTTATATTTTACTTTAATAGATGATTTAGATAAAAGAAAAATAATAAGTAATGATTTAACTCATTATCATTTAATGACTACAATGCAATTAAAATTAGATGATATTTTACTAGCAAGAGAAAAATTAGAAGCTGCAGGTCTTTTAAAAACATATTATAAAGAAGATCATGTTAATCAATATGTATATCTATTATTTTCTCCATTATCTCCAAATGAATTTTTAAATCATCCCATTTTAAATGTTGTATTATATAATAATCTTGGTAAAAAAGAATATAATAAAATAGTTGAATATTATAAAATTCCTCATTTATCAACTAAAGATTATCAAGATATAACAAAATCATTTAATGAAGTATTCACATCGGTATCTGGTAATGTATTTATAGAAAATGATAATATTATTACAGAAAATACTAATAAAATAAATATTAATAATTCAATAGATTTTGATTTATTAATATCAAGTATACCTAAAAATATGATTTCTAATAAATGTTTTAATGAAGAAACTAAATCTTTAATAAATAGTTTATCTTATATTTACAAAATTGATTCTCTAGAAATGCAAGGTTTAGTCAGAAATTCTCTTAATGAAAGAGGTTTAATTGATAAACAATTATTAAGAAAATCTTGTCGTAATTATTACCAATATGAAAATAATGGTAAATTACCAACATTAATTTATAAAAAACAACCTTCATTTCTAATTAGTCCTAAAGGAGATACTTCTAAAAGAGCTAAAATGGTTTATACTTTTGAAAATATAACACCTTATGATTATCTTAAAAGTAAATATAATGGTGGTGAACCATCAACTAGAGATTTAAAATTAATAGAAACTCTATTAGTGGATTTTAAATTACAACCAGGAGTAGTAAATGTATTACTTTCCTATGTATTAAAAATTAATAATCAAAAGTTAAATAAAAATTATATAGAAACTATTGCGGGTCAATGGAAGAGATTAAATATTGAAACAGTAGAAGAAGCAATGCAAATAAGTGAAAAAGAACATAAAAAAATGAAGAAAAAGTTAAATACTAAAACGCCTAAATCAAAAGAAGAATCACTTCCTATCTGGTTTGATAAAGAAATGAATAATCCTAAAATTAATGAAGAAGATAAAAAAGAATTAGATGAATTATTAAAAGAATTTGTATAAATTCTTTTTTTGTGGTATAATAGGCGACAAGTGTGGGGGTAAATATGACAAAAAAAGAATTAAGAAATAGAATAAAAAGAATAATATCAACAAGTTTATTTTTAATATTAAGTACCTATCTTTGGTTTTCTTTTTCACCACTTAGATCAAAAGCTCTAGATAATACTTATTTTAGCCAAGCTTTTTTACAGATAGAAGAAGTAGGAAATAGTGTTCTTTTAGAAGATGTATATCCACAGTTAGATGAATATGGTTTAGAAAACGAGGGATATACTTTTAAAATAATTAACAATAATAATAAAAGTGTTAAATATAAATTAAGCTTCGTTGCGGATTCTAATAATACTCTTGATAATAAATATATTAGATATTCATATAATGTTAATGGTGGAGAATATAGTGTTCCTCAAAACTTATCGGATGAAGGAATATTGGTAATAGATAGTATAGGTAATTCATCAGAAAATACTTATAATTTAAAATTCTGGATAGATTATAATGCCGGTAATGAAATAATGAATAAATCTTTTAATGCTAGGATTGGAGTACAAGCCATTTGACAGAATTTGACATATACTGGTAATAAAAAGGTTGTGTATTTCTTTTTTTTATGTTAGAATTTACTAGTCAAGAGAATAAAAAGGAATTAATGGAAGGTGAAAAAATGCAGTCGCTTTTAAACGATAAAAATTTTGAACTTATAATTGCGGATATATTATCTGATAAAGATTTTAATAAAATAAAAGAAATTAAGCATCATGGTTTAAATAGATTAGATCATTCATTGAGAGTTGCTTATTATTCATATAAAATAGCTAGATTTTTAAAACTTGATTATAAAGCTGTCGCTAGAGGTGGTTTACTTCATGATTTCTTCTATGAAGAAAATGAAAAAAGTTCAATATCTAAAAAATTTAAAACTTTAGTAGAACATCCTCAATATGCTTTGAAACAAGCTAGCTCTAAGTTCGAGTTAAATGAGAAAGAAAAAAATATAATAGTTTCTCATATGTTCCCAGTATCAGTATCTTTACCAAAATATTTAGAAAGTTGGATAGTTGATATAGTTGACGATGTAGTCGCAGTATATGAAGTTTATAAATCATACAGCGCTTATCTTCGTCCTGTTACTAATATTTTGGCATTATTTATATTAAATATTTTTAGATAATCAACAAAAACTTAACTTTTGTAGTTAAGTTTTTTTAATTTTTGCTTTATAATATATAAACAGGTGAGGAAATATGTCATATATAGAATTTAAAAATATAAATAAAATATATCAATTAGGAGAAGTAGAAATAAAAGCTTTGAATAATACTAATTTTAATATTGAAAAAGGAGAACTAGTAGTAATACTAGGACCAAGTGGTGCAGGAAAAACAACTTGTCTAAATATTTTAGGTGGTATGGATACTGCGACTAGTGGAGAAGTAATAGTTGATAATAAACTAATTTCAGATTATACAGATAAAGACTTAATATTTTATCGTCGTAATGATATTGGTTTTGTTTTTCAATTTTATAACTTAGTTCAAAATTTAACAGCTTTAGAAAATGTAGAACTTGCTGTACAATTATGCAAAGATCATTTAAATCCTAAGACAATAATGAAAAAAGTAGGATTAGAAAAAAGAATGAATAACTTTCCTTCTCAATTATCAGGAGGAGAACAACAACGTGTTGCCATTGCGCGTGCTATATCTAAAAATCCAAAATTATTACTATGTGATGAACCAACAGGTGCCTTAGATTATAAAACAGGTAAACAAATATTAAAATTATTAGAAGAAACATGTAGAAAAGAAAAAATGACAGTAATTATTATTACTCATAATGCTGCTATTGCGCCAATGGCAGATAAAATCATTAAATTTAAAAATGGTAGTGTTGAAGATGTAGTTATTAATAAAAAACCAAAAAGCATAGATGAAATAGAGTGGTAAATATGAAAAATAAATTACTTACAATTAGTATAAAAGAAATAAAAAAATCATTTAAAAGATTTTTATCATTAATGGTAATGAGTATGTTAGGAGTAGGTGTATTTGTTGGTATAAGTGCAACAGCTCCTGATATGACAAAATCTTTAGATAAATACTATGATAATCAAAACTTATATGATATTAAATTAGTATCTAATCTAGGATTAACAAATAATGATATTAAAAAATTAAAAGAAATAGATTCTGTAGATGAGTTAGTAGGTACTTATTCTGAGGATATATTAACTACTATCAATAAAACAGAATCAGTTGTTAAATTTATAAGTCTAACAGATGATTTAAATAAAATTGAATTAAAAGAAGGAACAATACCCAAAAAAGATAATGAAATAATTGTTGAAGAAGCACTACTTACAAAAAACAAATTAAAAATAGGTGATTATATAACCTTAAAAAATAATGATACTTTTACTAATGATAAATTAAAAATAGTGGGAATTGTAAAATCACCTTTATATATAGGAAATGTAACTGCGTCAAGTGATAGAGGTAATACAACTATTGGAACTGGTAAAATTGATTATTACGCCTATATAAAAGAATCTAGTTTTAATATGGATTGTTATACTGAAATATATTTAACTGTAAAAGGCGCAAAAAAAGAAACAACAGATAGTGATGAATATTTAGATTTAATTAATAATACTATAAAAAGTATTAATAAAATAAAAAAAGAAAGAGAAAATAATAGATATAGTGAACTATATAATATAGGTCTAAGTAAAATAAATGAAGAAAAAACAACTAATTTAATTGAATTGGATAATGCCAAAAATAAACTTGATAGTGCAAAAAGTGAATTAGATACTGCTAAATCTACATTAGATAATACAAAGATAACATTAGATAATACTAAGATAACGTTGAATAATACTAAAATAACTTTAAATAATTCCAAAATAGAACTTGATAATACAAAACAAACTTTAGATGAAAATAAAGAATTATTAGATGTTAAAAAGCAAGAACTAGATACAGCTAAAGAACAAATTGAAAATGGCAAAGAATTATTAAACAATCAGTTAAATGAATATGATTTAACTTATGATGATATAAAAAATATAATTAATGATAACGGATATACAGATGAGATAGTGCCAACTAAAGAAGATTTGATTGATGTAATACCTACTGATTTACCTCGTTATGCTGAAATTGTATTTGGAATAAATAATTCAGATGAAGTATATCAACAAATAATTCAATTAGGAAATCAAGTATATGAATTAGAAAACGCAGAAATTTTATATAGTGAAGGTTTAGATCAATATAATTTAGGATTAACTCAATACAATATTGGATTAGCTCAATATAATGAAGGACTTTCAAAGTATAATTTAGGATATAATACTTATTTAAATTATGAAAAGCAATATAATGATGGATTAAATGAGTATAATATAGGATTAAAAACTTATGAGAGTAATTATAATATTTATACTAAAGGTATAGAAGAATATTATAATAGTAGAAAAATATTTGATACTAAAATAAATGAAGCTTATGATGAATTAAATAAAATAGATGATTGTATATGGTATATATATGATAGATTAGATGATAATAGTTATAATAATTATTTACAAGATGGAGAAAGTATTAAAAATATTTCTAAAGTATTTCCGACTATCTTCTTTATAGTTGCGGTTCTTATAAGTTTAATATCTATGTCTAGAATGGTAGAAGATGATAGAGTAGAAATAGGTACATTAAAATCTCTTGGTTTTAGTAATAAACATATAAGATTAAAGTATATTCTATATTCTTTAATTGCAACTTTAACAGGAGGTATTATAGGTTCTATATTAGGATTCTTCCTTCTTCCATATTATATATGGAATATTTATAAAATATTATTTGTGGTAGAAGTATTTGCTATTGACTATGACTTGACTTATATTATTTTAGGAATTCTTATAGCACTTATATGTATATGTGGAACTACTATTTTAACTATAAAAAAAGTAGTAAAAGAAAAACCATCAGATTTAATGAGACCAAAAGCTCCAAAAGGAGGAAAAAGAGTACTTTTAGAAAGAATACCTTTCATTTGGAATAATCTTAACTTTTCTAATAAAATAACTACTAGAAATTTATTCAGATACAAAAAAAGAGTACTTATGACTATAGTTGGTATTTTAGGATGTACTTCTTTAATATTAGTAGGCTTTGGAATAAGAGATGCAATTGTGGATATCCCTGATAAACAATATAAAGAAATATTTACTTTTAATGATATTATTTACTTAGATGGAGATAATAGTGAAAGTGATATTCAAGAGCTTTTAAATGATCAAAATGTTAAAAACTATGTTTCTACTAAAATGACTTCTGGAACAAGTGAAAAGTATAGTACTAATTTATTTGTACCAAATGATGAATCTACTTTAGAAAATGTTTTGCATTTAAAAGATTTAGATACTAAAGAAAAAATATCATTGGTAGATAATGAAGTTATTATATCTGACAAATTAGCAGAACTTACAAATACCAAAGTTGGTGAAAAGATAGAATTTACTGATTCGGAAGGCAAGACTTACAAATTTAAAGTATCTGATATTTGTGAAAACTATGCCGGTAATTATATCTTTATAAATAAAAAAACTTATGAAAATATGATAGGTGAATATAGTACCAATGTAGTTTATTTAAATTTAAAAGATTCAAGCAAAGAAAAAGAATTAGCAAAAAAACTAATAGAAAAAGAAAATGTAATGAGTATTGTTTCATCTACTCAAACTATATCTAATATAGGAGATATGTTACAAACTTTAGATAGTGTCGTAGTAATTTTAATATTCTTGTCAGGAGCTTTATCTTTTGTAGTACTTTATAATTTATCATTTATTAATATAAGCGAAAGAAAAAGAGAAATAGCAACTTTAAAAGTATTAGGATTTACTGATAAGGAAGTAGATAATTATATAAACAAAGAAACTATTATTTTAACTTTAATAGGTATAATATTTGGGCTTTTATTAGGTATAGTATTAACTAATTTTATAGTAGATACTGTAGAAGTTGAAATGGTAAGATTTATACATCATATTAATATATTTAGTTTTCTAATGTCTGCTTTAATGACGATATTATTTACAGTAATTGTTAATATTATAACTCATTTTACTTTAAAGAAAATAGATATGATTGAATCATTAAAATCGGTAGAATAAAAAAATGAAAGGAATCGTTGATTTCTTTCATTTTCTTTACAAAATATGTAAAATGTGTTATAATAAGACAACTTATTAAGGGGGAAAAACATGGCTGATTTTTATTTAGATGATATTTTAAATGAAGATACTACATATCAAGAAAAAATAATCTCTTTATTAACTAAATTAGAAGATAATGAAGAAGAAATAGAACAATTAAAAGAAAAAATAGATAAACTAATTAAAAAAAGTAAAAAAGATAAAATTATATCCGATACAAAAAATAAAACATCATCACCTAAACATGTGAAAGCAAAAAAAGAAATAATAACTGTCGATAATATGGAATACTATAAAGAACTTCTTTCTATTTCCACTTCAATAGATGATTTAAAAGAATTTTTGCCTAAAAAAACAGATGACAATTATGATACTATCATAAATTCTTTGTTATTATCGTTACAAAAAGATTATGTTGTTTGTCAAAAATTAGCTGAAACATCTTCTGATAAAGAAGAATTGAAAATTTTAAAACGAGAAATTCAAAATATAGAGGATAAGAAGAATTTAATATATGACTATAAAGATGCTTTAGAAAATCAACAAATAGCTGAATTGGTTGATAAAAAAGCTAAAATTTTCTATACTTTGACAAATAGAGGAAATGTTAAACTACTAGGAGATATTAAAGAAATACCTTCAGAAGTATATGATGATTTTAATGTTTTGTTTGAATCTATTAGAACAGGTAAATTTAAGAACCCTAAAGTTATTAAATCAGGTAATAGATTCTATGGAAATCCTTTTATGGAAGTTAAACTAAAACAAGCAAGAATTACTTTTGAAATATTATCACAAGATATAATTGTAGTAACAGGAGCATTTGTTAAAAAAGTACAAACATCAAAAAGATATAATTCAATCATGATTAATAATAAACAATTATTTTTAGCAAATAAAGAAGAATTATTAGCTAAAAAAGATAATAAACAATTTATAGAAAGTCAAAACAAAATAACTGAAGAAGTAAGTAAAATATTTAGAAAGGAGAAATAATATGGATAAATTAATTTCTTTAATAAATAATAAAATAGAAGAAGTTAGAAATATGACTTGTTCTGAATTTGAAATTAAAGCTCCTATTTTTCAATATTCATTAGAAAAATTTGATCTTGAAAAAATAGATTTAAACATTTTCAAAAAAATGATTATGCTGTATGAAAATAGAAACCTTCCTTTAGAAATATTTTATGGTTTAGCGGAATTTTATGAGCAAAGCTCAAAAGAAGAAGATTCTATAGAAGGTAATGAAAAAGATGATTCTTGTGAAAAAAATAATATAAATTTGAATTTGCCAGATGATTTTGATGTAGATTTAAATAAAATAAAAGAAGATTTAAAACAAAATACTTTAAAAGCAACAAAGAGTAAAAACTATTATATGACTGAAATTAATGCTGCAAGAAAAGTCGTTGAAACATTAAGAAAACATGAGTCAAATGAAAAGCTTATACAGAAAGCAAAACAACACAACAATGCAGAGTTAAAATCTTATAATTATTATTTAGAAATAAGAAATTATTATAATGAATTATTAAAAATAAACAGGGATTATGAGCAATTAAAGAAAAAAGTAATTAGAGATTTAAATAGAATAAAAGAGTTTATTACAAATCTTCCTGATATTACATTAATAGATAAAATAAATTATACAACATTACAAGAAATAGATGAAAATGCTTATAAAGAAATATTTAAACAAATATTTGCTAATCAAGAAGAAAGATATAACAAATTAAAAGAAGCAGAAAACAACTTATTAGAAAATAGCTATCAAAATAGGTATAAAAATTTATTACAAAAGTATAATATTGAATTTGAACAACTAGATATAGATATTCAAAATATATTTAAAAATTGTAATGATATAGAGTTACTTGATAATAAATTAACTATTCTAAAATTAGATAGTATTTTAGATCTTACTGAAGAATTTCTTAATACAATTATAAATATGGATATTAAGAAAATAAAACAGGTTGCCTATCTAATAAATAATAAAATTATTTCTAAAGAAACAGTTTTTGAAAATATTGACTTAATAAACAAAGATTTTGATAGTTTAAATAATAATGCTAGTATAATGATTAATCATAATATATCAATAGATAATAAATTATATAATGATGATATTTTATTTGTTGATAATAAAGAATTATTAAATAATGAAGAATTATTAAAAGTTTATAGAAAAGAATTAAGTGAAGGAGACTATATATATTTAAATGACTCTAATAATTTTGATATTTTAGATTTATTAATAGAAAATGATATTTCTTTAAATAGTTTTGATAATTATTCATTATCACAAAAAGAAATTTCTAATTTAATAAAAAGAATTTTTATATGTACTGATTTAAATATAGATATGTATACTAAAAGTGGTAATTTAAATAGAAGTTTCCTTCTTGGTAATAAATTCTATACATCTGAAGAAACATTAGATGAATATATTTTAACTAGTAATTACTATGATGAAAATATAGAAGATTTTATAAAAAATAATAATAGAAATCATATAAATAAAAATATTAATCTAATTGAAGAATTTAATGAATTAGAAAAATATAAAAGTGAAGATGAATTAAGCTATAATATAGATGGTTTAATAATTTCTAGACCTAAAGTAATGAGAAACTTAACTTTATTTTTAGAAACAGAAAATCTTAATAAGAATAATATTTTACAATCAATTATATATAATTCTAATTTTAATGATAGTGATATTGAAATAATTAAAAGTACAATATTTAAAAATAATAAAATTAAAGTTAAAAAATAATTTTATTATTTTTTAATTTTATCAAATAGTTGAATTTTATCTTTTTATAAATATATTTATATGATAAAATATATTTATAAGGGAAGATGAAAAATGAAAAAGAAAACACTAAAATCTAATGTTATATTTATGTTAGGAGCTTTAATATTTCTAATAGGATTTATATTATGTTTAATTTTTAAATTTAGATATATTATATTTAATATCATTATGTTTATAGGAATTATTATCGAAACATGTGGTTTAATATATATGAAAAACAAATTAGATATAAAAAACAAAAAACAAAAATCACCTACAACACAAATAAAAGAAGAAAAAGATAAAAAGAAAAAAAAGATAGATAAAAAAGATGAAGAAATAGAAGTTTTATAGGAGAAAGTATGAAGTATTTATTAAAAAATAAAAAAAGAGTTTTATTTGTAGTAATAATTTTAATATTAACTGTATTTGCCTTTTATTATATATATGATAATAGTATAAATCATGATGCATTGATGATTAAAGATAAATATGAAAGCTTAAATGGTGTTATAGTAGATAATACTGATAATGAAACTTATCAAAAAATATATATAAAATCTAATGCACCTATTAAAAATATTACGGCTAAAGAAGCTGTATCAAAAATAAAGAACGAAGAAGGTATTATATTTATTGGATATAGTAAATGTCCTTGGTGTAGAAATGCTTTGCCGGTTTTAATTGATGTTGCTATGGAAGAAAATAAAGAAATATTATATTTGGATGCTAATACTTTAAGAGATGAATATAAAGTTGAAGAAGGAAAATTAAAAAAGACAAAAAAAGCCTCTAAATATTACTATGAATTATTAGATTTATTAGATCAATATTTAGAAGATTACAAAGTTTATGATGAAGATAAAAATGAATATGATACTAAAGAAAAAAGAATATATGTACCATTGGTTGCTAGTTTCAAAGATGGACAAGTTTTAAAAGCTCATACTGGTACTGTAGAACTTTTAAAAGATCAAAGTGTATTTGATACATTAAACGATAACCAAAAAGAAGAATTGAAAAAAATATATTTAGAAATAATAGATGAAATTAATTCTAATATGTGTACTGCAACAGGATGCTAAGCATCTTTTTTGCTTGAATATAAAAAGGAGAGGTGCTATGACAAGTATAGAAGCCTATAATTTATTATGCGATAAAGTAATAAAAAATAAAGAAGATTTAAATAATGCAGAAAATAGATGGATAGGACACTGCTATTATGTTGGAGAAGCCGCAGGTAGAATTGCGGAAAAATTAAATTTAGATGCAGATTATGCTAAAAGTTTAGGTTATCTTCATGATATTGGTAGAAAAATAAATCATTACAATCATCCAATGGAGGGATATAATTATTTAAAAAAACTAGGCTATGAAAATGAAGCTAATATATGTTTAACACATTCTTTTATAGATAATAATATTAATTTAACTGCTGGAGGTGGACCAGATAATCAGGATGCTTATGAATTTATTAATAATTTTTTAACAGCTACAGAGCCAATAATATATGATAATATAGTACAACTGTGTGATTTGTTTTGTTTAGCAGGTGGTTTTACTACTGTGGAAAATAGATTATTAGATATATATTCAAGAAAAGGAATATACACTAATACAAAAGATCACTTTGATGCTACGCTAGAATTAAAAAATAGAATAGAAAGAATGATGGGATGTAACTTATATGATTTGTTTCCAGAGATAAAAAAAGAAGAAATAGATAATATTAAAAAAGACTCCTTAAAATTACAAGAATTAATAAATAAAGAACAAAAAGAATATAGAGTAGGAAAATAACTTTTTTAGTTATTTTCTTTCTTTTATTAATAAGGAAAGTGCGATTTTTGAAAAAAAACACATTGACGAACATAAGTTTTATATGTATAATATAAATACAAATATATTATGGTGGT
>JBJEXX010000064.1:0-44450 GCA_051886215.1 Bacilli bacterium
TTCTTAGATAAAGTATCCTTTATTCTCCATAGGCTTAAATTCCGATAGTCGCTACTGTATTTTTCTTTTCTTTATTATTAATTTTTTAATTTCTTCTACATATCATATGCTTTATACATTGCATCACCACCATGATATTATTGTATTTATATTATACATACAAAACTTATGTTCGTCAATATATTTTTTCAAAAATCGCACTTTTCTTATTAATGAAAAAATATTATTTTTTCAAATAATACTTTTTTTATTAATTACCAAATAATTTATTGAGGATATTCCTTATGACTTAAACCATCTAGTCTACATTTTTTTCTTTGTACATTTTTTCTATTTCTTTTTTTTGAAACTTTTCTTCACAAATAAATTTATTATACAATTTGTTTCAATATAAAAGAAAGCTATTGCTTTCTAAATAAATCCTGTTATTAATTCTTTTAAATTTCTTATGTATAATCCTGGTAAACTTATCTTTTTTATATCATTTTTGACTGTAACTTCTGCACTTGATACTTCTTCTCCATTATATTTTATTATTACTTTACCTACAACATCTCCTTTTTTTATTGGTAGTTCTATCTTATTTAGTTTTAGTTCTGTTGTATATTTTTTATTTTTATCTGTTTTTTTAGTAAATACTGCGGCATCTTCTTTTAAAACTAAATCTATATTCTCTTTATCAGCTTTATCTAAAGTAACAGTATCTACTTTTGTACCTTTAGCTTGTAACACTTCTAGTTTGTAATTATTAAATCCATAATCTAACAAAGTTGCTGTTTCTGTATTTCTAACTTTACTATTAGATTCTCCTAATACTATAGCTAAGAGTCTCATACCATTTCTTTTTGCAGTTGCCGCCAAACAATATCCTGCATTATCTGTATGTCCTGTTTTTAACCCATCGGCTCCTTCATATGTTCTTACTAATTTATTGGTATTTACAAGCCAAAATTTATTATCTGTGTCTTCTCTTAAATAATCTTCATAAATTGATGAAAATTCTAATATTTGTTCATGTTTTAATAATTCTCTTCCCAATATTGATAAATCTTTAGCAGTAGTATAATGATTATCTGCATCTAAACCTGTAGAATTTACAAAATTAGTATTTTTTAATCCTAATTTCTTGGCTTTTTTATTCATCATCTTTACAAATTCTTCTTCTGTACCCGCAATAGTTTCCGCAATTGCAACAGTCGCATCATTAGCACTAGCTACACATACTCCTTTAAATAAATCTTCTATAGACATTTCCTCATTTGGTTCTAAATATATTTGACTTCCTCCAAATGAAGCAGCATTTGCACTTACTTTTATTTTATCAGTTAATTTAATTTTTCCACTTTCTAAATATTCTAAAAATATAAGTTGAACCATCATTTTAGTAAGTGAAGCTTCAGCTAATTTTTCAGTTGGATTTTTTTCATATAATACTTTTCCACTATTTACATCAATTAAAATACCACTTTTTGCATTTTCAATTAATTTAATTTGATTATTATTGTTTTCTTCTAATGTTTCAGCTAATGTAAATAATGGGGTGAATATACTTAAAATAGATATTAATATTAAAAACTTTTTCATTATAGCCTCCTATTAATTAATATGTTTATACTTTTTAGAATATTAAATAATAGAGGTGTTTTATTTGAAAAAAGCATTATTAATATGTATTATGTCCTTATCATTGATTGGATGTTCTCAAAATAAAAGCAATAATAAATTAGATTATTTAAATAATATTGATAAAAAAATTAATTACTTTAATTATGATTATGTTGATAGATATATAAATTATAAAAGAAATCATAGTGAACTTAATGATATAGATATTATTACTCGTGTTAATATTGGATTAGATCAAGCTTTTTATACCAATACTAAAACTAGTGATAAATTAAACGATATAAGTATTTTAATAAATAAATATATTAAAGTTCCTGATAATTACACTCCTGATAATTTAGTTAAAATGGAAAAATATGCAAAAAATGATATTTATTTAGTAGATGAAGCTTATAAAAATTTTGTTAAAATGGTGGAAGATGCAAAAGCATTAAATTTAAATATTAGAGCTATTTCAGCATACAGAGATATAACTTATCAAGAAAATCTTTATTCTAGTTATTATAAGTCTGACTCAAGAGAAAAAGTGGATACTTATTCTGCCAGAGCTGGTCATTCAGAACATCATACAGGTCTTTGTATAGATGTTGACAATATTAATTCAAATTACGAATATTTTGAGTATACAGATGAATATCAATGGATGATAAATAATAGTTATAAATATGGATATATTTTAAGATATCCTAAAGGTAAAGAAAATATTACTGGTTATATGTATGAATCTTGGCATTATAGATATGTTGGAAAAAAAGCATCTACATATATTCATAAAAATGGTATCACTTATGATGAATATTTTGTAAAATTTTTAGAAAATAAAAAAGGTACTACTACTTAGTACTTTTTTTTAAATCTTCTGCTAATTTATCTATTTCTTTTTTATTAAGCTCCATAGTTTTTTCTCTTTCTATTTCTTCATATTCTGTTTCATTTAATGCCATTCCTAAAACGAATATAAAAGCAAGAATATATACCCAAAGGAACAATACTATTAAATTGGCAACACTACCATAAAAAATATTATATCTAGTAAAATGTCCTACATAATATGAATATATTTCTGTTGCTAAAATCCAACATATTGTAGTAAAAACAGCTCCCTTAGTTGTTGTTTTACTTTTTATTCTTGTATCAGGTGCCATTGTATATAAAAGTTTAGCCGAAATAAAGATGAAAATTATTGATAATGGATATTTAATAATCTTATATATTTTATATGCTCCTTCAGTAACAGCACTACTACCTACTAATAATTCTATTCCTTGGAATATAAAATCCCCAAAAGCAGGTACTACTATTACAAATAGTATTAATGAAACTAAAATTACTGTCATTATTAGTGCTTTGAATCTTCGACTTAAGTAATTTTTATTTTTAAATTTATACATTGTATTTGAAGCTAAAATCATAGAGTGTGGTCCATTGGAAGCTAAAATGAAAGCTGAAATATAGAACACTGTCATATTAAAACTTAATCCGTCACCTTCAATGACACTTCTAATTATAGAAGCAGCTTCTTTAGGTATACTATTTAAAAATGTATTAATAAAGTCTGTTATAGATATAGAAAAAATTGACGCAATTCCAACTATTAACGCTACTAACGGAATTATGGATAAAACCAGAAAGAAAGCAATCTGTCCTGGTAAAATACTCATTTCTGGTCTTTTCCAATTTTTATATAATTTTTTTATATTTCTTTTTAATTTTCTTTTCATAATAATCACTATTTATAATCTTCTTTTTTAGTTTTCATTTCTAATGTTGCTTCACTTATTGCGTCATCTATGGTTTTTATATCATCTTTAATCATACTATAACCAATACAAGCTCCAAATCCATATGGTAATTTTTTTAATTCTTTATTTAATTTTTTAGTATAGGTTTCAATTTGTGATTCGCTATAACCTATAGTATATATTAAAAATTCATTACCATCGGTTCTTATTATTTCACTTTTTTCAAGTTGAGTGTTAACTAGAACTGAAGCAGCTTTTACTATTAATTCATCTCCAGCTTCATAACCATGATTATCGTTAACATACTGAACATTATTTAAGTCTACAATTATTATTGATTGTGGTAAAACTTTACATTCATCCCAACTAGCTATATTTAAATTTAAATAGTTTCTATTTTTTAGAGATGTTAATAAGTCAGTATATTTAACTCTTTCTTCTTTTTTTACTTCTTTTACTTTTTTGTTTTTCTTATGAATTAATATAAATATAAATGTTCCTGTTAATACTAATAATATTATTACAAATATATAAGTAAATACTTTAATAAATGAAGAATTATCAATTTTCTTTGTATTTAAACTTAATAAACCTGCATTTCTATATTTATAATATGAATTTGTATTTATTATGTAATTAAATAAATTATAGAATGTAGTATTATCTTTTTTAATATTAAATTTATAATTATTAGTCATTTTATCTTGATATAATACTTGATATTTACTGAATTTACTATTTTTATAATAATTATAAACATTTGAATCTACTACTAATAATTCATTATCTTTTATCTTTAACTTATTTATATTATTTACTTTTGTAACTATTGCGCGACTATTATTTTCAAAATATTTAGTAAGTGAATCGTTTGCTAGCATTTTAATATTCTTATCTTTCATTGCTTCAAATGATGTTATAACATTATTTTCATCAAGTTTTCCTAAAACGACATACTCTTCTATAAATGGGGAAATTGTTGATTTATAATTTTTACTATTAATACCATAATAATCAAAATATATATCTACTTTATTGTCTGCGATATCTTTCTTTAATGCATTTACTGTTTTATATTTTTTATATTTGAATTCAATATTAGTAAGTCTAGACATTCTATTAATATATTCCATAGCTATTCCTTCAACTGAGCTTCCTTTAGTTACTTCGTAAGGAGTGTTTTCTACATAGCCATATACATAAGTTTTAGAAACTAAATCTGTCTTTGTTTTATCAGATATATTATTAGATTGTATATAATATTCTAATAATTCTTGATTATATTCTTCAACATAATTATTATTTTTCCAATAATTAAATTCTTTCTTTAAAATATTATTTAGAGTTTTATCTTTGCCATTTATATTTAATACTATCTTTTTAGAAAAGTCTGTGAAATAAAAATTAATAAAGTATTTGTTATTTGATATCGTTCTATCCAAATTCATAATATATGGAACAATGATTAAATCAACATTTTTGTTATCTAAAGCTTTAAATAAATCATCTGTATTCTCATAAGTTGTATATTCTAAATTTTTACTACTTTTTAAATAGTAACTAGTCTCCGATAAATCACTATTTAGAACTCCTAATTTTAAATTATTAATATCTTTTTCGCTTGAAATTGACATTTCTTCTGTACTAATAGCTACATAACTATCCACAAATAACAATAAATCATTTTTAGATAGTTCATCCTCATTATTTAAAGCTTTTATACTATATTCACTTGTTGTATCATCAGATAATAGTGTTGGTATCTGATTAAATTTTAAATCTGTATGATTTTCTATATCATCTATTAAATCAAAAAATACACCTGTTCCATCTGTACCATATACAGGATAATTATTTAAAATTTCAATATCAATAATTGTTTTCTGATTATTTTCTATCCATCTTTTTTCTGATATAGAAAGTGTAGTTGATTTATTTATATTATAAAAATAAAAGAAAACTATTAATAATGATATTAAAACTGCAAGAAATGGTATAACAATTATATACTTCTTTTTCATTATTATTCCACCCCTCTATCTTTTGTCCAAGAGATATTATCTTTGCCACATTTTTTATGGCCGATTATAGGAAAATTATTTTTTGTTTCATCTTCCTTATAAACATAAAGTTCTATATCATAAAAACCTAATTCTTCTTCATTGAATGAAGATGTTATTTTAGAAGCACTTTTTTTAGCAGTATCTAAATCTATTTCATTTTTTACTTTTACAGTTGCAGTTATTATTTTTCCTTCCGTTGCAACTTCTACTTCTTCTATATTTTCATCTTTTAATAAAGTTTCCTCTACTTCTTTTAATTTATCTTTTTTTATTTCTACTTTTTTAATACCATCTAATCTGTTGCCATATATTGGAGATGCAGTATTTTCTGTAAAAAAACCAAATACTCCATATACTAATAAACAACCAATTATAATTATTCCCCCAATATTAACAGCTTTTCTATGTCTTCTATAGAATCTAGCTAAATTATTTAATATTTTCATAATTACACCTCGTTAGTATTATACAATAATTTTATTTATTAATCAATTTAATTAGGACAAAACAAAAGAATAAAATAAATTTTATTCTTCATAGAAAGTTTTATTTTTCTTTTTAGTTCTTATTTCTTTTTTTAATACTTTAGCATTATCCATAACTGTTGCTATTTTTTCTATATTATTTTCTATTGATAAATAATAATCATCTAGTAATGATTTATTACTTTCTAGCACATCTAAACATTCATATAATACTGGAGAAAATTTAGTGTTTTTAGCAAATTCTAAATTATTTAAAGATAACTCGTCTAAAAGATTTATATTTTTTTCATTATTTATCATATAACTAAAACCTTTATTTAGAGTATATATACCTTGTCCTTCTACTATTTCTGCGGATGTTTCATTTAATATATTTAATAATGCAACATTTGTAGAATCATAAATATATAAAAAATTATTATCTTTAATTAAATTAAAAGCATGATTACCAATATTATTAGATATAGGTGTTAAAATTTTACCTAATAACTGAAAAGATAATTTTTCTTTTCCAATATTCCTTTTTATTCTTCTTTCATAATCTAATTTTGTATTTTTATCTACAGCGTTAATTAAAGTAGCAGCATCATATCCAGCTTGATTTAATAATTCTGTAAGCATAGAACTAAAATTTAAGCAAACACCTTTAGAATTCATGATATCATAGGAAAATATTCCTTGTATTAGTCCTCTTTCTGAACCTTGAAAAAATAAATGTTTATCTTTAGAATAATAACCATTCCATAATAAATATGTATGTAAAATAGACGTTTTTAAAGCATTATTAAAGTCAAGTTCTTTAGCTAGCTGACAAGTGTTTGTTAAAATGTGTTGATAATCAGTTTGTGTTTGTGTTTTTTTATCTATAAATTCTTTTGTCTTATTAGCTTCTTTTTGCATTAAGTCCGTCATTGTATAAATCATGACTGTGTTTAATAAAAGTGATTCTATATTTTTCTGTTCTTTCTTTTGCACTTTTTTAGGTAAATTTAAACTTTCTAGATAACTTTTATAATTTTCTTTAATATCTGTTATAGATTGTGATACATCATCAGAATCTATAGTCTTTAACTTATTAAATAATAATATTTTTCTTTCATTATCACTGGCAGCTTTTATTAATTGATCCGTGAATTCTTCCATATAATCCTCCCCAAATAACGACTATTATACTTAAAAAAAATAAAAGTCAAATTTCTTTTATTTTTTGTTTACTTTTTCCAAAAATTACTTTTTTATATTCCTGATATTTATCATGTTCACTATATGAATTAAATATATCAATTAAATCATCATCTTTAAATATATTTAAACATGTTTTAATAAATATTAATTTTTCTGTTTGTTTGTTTAAATTTTTATTTTCAAAGATATCTACAATCAATCCTTTGGCAAATGTATTATAATCATAAATATATTCATAATTTCCAACATTTTTATAATAATTATAACAATAATTAAAAGTTTCATCATCATATAAGTTTATATTTAAATTATCATAAAAATATATTAATTTATTCTTAATTTTTTCTAAGTTTTTATTAATTTTATGACTTGAATTATATTCTTTTATATTATTTATATAATTAAAAGCAAAAGATGTCATTTGATTCCTATAGTTCCTTTCGGATTCTTCAGCTTGAGATTCCATTTCATCATATTCATCATTTTGAAAATCTATATCATAGTTTTCTTCAGAAAATTCATTATAATAATCATATAATTTTTCGTCATCTTCGCCATAATCATATAATTCTTCGTCATCTTCGTCATAATCATATATTTCTTCATAGGATAATTCTTCATTAATACTTAAATCATCTAAAATTCTAGATATTTTTAATACCGCAATTGATTCATCAGTAAATATAGCTCTTAATATCGGATCATATGTTAAACATGTATTTTGAAAATCAATTATCTCATCACAAATATTAGTGTTTTTTAGTATTTCACTATCTATTACTAATGGTACATCCCGATTATTCTCATGAATTTGATTAACAAATCTTCTAAAATAACGAAAATCTTTTTTTAGTAAAGAGTGATATTTTACATTAGATAAATATTGCATTAAATTGATGTGATTAATAATTTCTTTATTATGTTCTTTTGTTTCTAATTTTTCATACATCTGTTGAATGTTTTTTTCATGATTAATGAATTCTTCTATTATTTTTTTAAAGTCTTTTATATTTAGAATATCTAAAGCTTCGTTGCAATAGTGACTATCAAGTAGAAGAGCTTCTATTACATAATTATCTATATTATAATAATTTATTATATTTTCTAAATCATGTGCAGTAATATCTTCTCTTAATGTAATGGTATTTTTATTAAAATAAAAAATATCTTTATTATTAAAATATAAGTTTTTAATATCATTTAAAACTAGTGATTTAAACTCTATTTTATTATTATTTAATACTATTTTTTTATCATAGTCATACCATTTAGAATTTTTTTGATATTTTTCATTTATCTTTTTTATTAATAACTCTCTATATTCAAGTAATTCTTTTAATGTTAAATCTCTTTTATTTTCTGTTTCTAATTTTAACTCTATAGCTAAATAAGATATTAAATCTAAAGGTATATCATATTTCATACCAAATCCCCCATTAATTATTTTACAAAAGCATTTTTTACGGTTAAAGCATTAGGTGTTGTTTTAGTTTTATTTCTAAAGTTATCTACTGTGCCAACAATAGTTATTTCTTTATCTTTATAATCTTGAGCTAGTTGATACATTAAGTAAAAATCTATAGCAAAAGTATACTTTTTATCTTCATCAGTGTATTGAAACCTTATAACATTATTTGTTTCATCTATATAATAAGGTTTAGCTTTAATCCTAATATACTCTCCTTTATACTTTTTATATGTTTTTCTTGGATTATCTGTATATTCAATAGCAAGATCTAATACATTTACATCTGTTGGCTTATCAACAAATTTCATTGTCCAAGGTCCAATTATTGTATCATATCTTCCATCTACTTGTCGATAAAATATTATTTTATAACCAATTCCCATATATTCTGTAGATACACCATCAGTATATTCACCTGTTTTTAGAGCAAATATAGGTGTTTTTTCATTTTTTAAAACTCTTGTCATATCTACTAAGTAAAATATAAAGAAAAGTCCTAATAAAAGTATAAGTATTAGAATAAATTTTTTATAATTCTTTTTTAGCCATTCTTTGAAAGAAAGTTTTTGTTTTTTCTTTTTGTTTTTCTTTTTCATATTAGTCACCTATTTATTTAAATTATTTATAAATTCTTCTTCATTCCATATAGTTATACCTAATTCTATAGCTTTTTCATATTTACTTCCAGGATCTTTACCAACTACTACAATAGATGTATTTTTACTAACACTACCAGTTACTTTTCCACCAACATTTTCAATCATTGAAGTAGCTTCTTTTCTAGTTAATTTTTCTAAACTTCCTGTTAATACAAAAGTCTTATCTAAAAAATTAGAATTGTTTTCTTCTTTGGTATCTATATAATTCATATTTACATTATACTCTTTTAGTTTTTCTATTTGTTTTAAATTATTATCATTTTTAAAATAATCGTAAACACTTTTAGCAATTACTTCCCCGATATCTTTAATTGAATATAAACTATCATAATCTGTATTTATAATATTATCTATATTTTTATAATTTTCCGCTAAAATCTTAGCAGTTTTTTGTCCTACATAACGGATTCCTAAAGCAAATAGAAGTTTTTCTAAAGATGCTTTTTTTGATAATTCTATATTATCTAAAAGTTTATCTATACTTTTTTTACCATATCCTTCTAATTCCATTAATTCATCTCTATATTTTTTTAACTTATAAATATCTGTTATGTTAGTTATATATTTTAAATTATAGAAATCTTCTATAATAGCATCACCTAAGCCTTCAATATTTAGAGCATCCCTACTTACATAATGAATTAATTGTTCTATTTGTTTTTTTTCACATTCATCATTAACACAGTAATAAGCAGCTTCTTTTTTTATTAGTTTACTATTACAGATTGGGCATGTATCAGGCATTATGAATTCTTCTTCATTACCTGTTCTTCTTTCTTTAATAACCTTTTCTACTCTAGGTATAACATCTCCAGCTTTTATTATAGCAACTGTATCTCCAATTCTTATATCTTTTTCTTTAATATAGTCTTCATTATGAAGAGTAGCTTTTCTTATTTTTGATCCTTGAAGTATTACTGGTTCTAAAATAGCATTTGGTGTTACTTGACCGGTTCTACCAACAGTTAGTTTGATTTCTTTTAACTTAGTTAATGTTTCTTTTGCGGGAAATTTATACGCAATTATCCATTTGGGGTATTTAGCAGTTAATCCTAGTTTTTCTTGTTCTTCTAAATTATCTACTTTTATAACTATTCCATCTATTTCATAAGGTAGGTTATCTCTTTTTTCTGTCCATTCTTCAATATAACTTAATACTTCTTTAATATCTTTAGCTCTTCTTATATTAGGGTTTACTGCAAAACCTAATTCTTTCATAAAATTTAAAGCATCATATTGATATTCTATATTATAGTTTTTAGCATTTGGTAAATGATATAAAAAAGTATCTAACCTTCTAGATGCCGCAATTTTACTATCTAATTGTCTAACACTTCCAGCGGCAGCGTTTCTAGGATTTGCAAGAAGTGGTTTATCTTCTAATTTTCTTTGTTCATTTATACTTTCAAAGACGTCTTTTCGCATATATATTTCGCCACGAACTTCAATATCTATATCTTTTCCTAAATCTAGAGGCACACTTTTTATAGTTTTGACATTATGAGTAATATCTTCACCTACTCTACCATCACCTCTAGTCGCACCTCTTACTAGTTTTCCGTGTTTGTATAAAAGCGAAACTGATAAACCATCTATTTTAAGTTCACATACGTAATGAGGATTCTTTATTTCTTTTTTTATTCTTTCATCAAAGGCAATTATTTCATCTTCATTAAAAACATCCGCAATGGATAACATTGGTACTTCATGATTAACTTTATTAAATTCACTTATTATAGTTGAACCAACACGATGAGTTGGAGAATAATCTCTTATCAATTCTGGATACTTAGTTTCTATTTCTATTAATTCACGCATATAATTATCATATTCTTGATCTGTTATTGTAGGATTATCATAAGTATAATAATCTACTCCAGCTTGATTTAATATTTTAATAAGTTCTTCCATTCTTTCTTCCATGTTATCACCTATTAATAGTATAACAAAAATATATGTTTTTAGAAAGTTTTAGACAATAAAAAAAATCAAATATTTAATTGCAAAAGTAAATTGATGTTTAGAATGAGTTTATACAATTTAATCTGTCAACACTTTATATTATAGTCAAGGGCGAACGTAGTGAGTTTATCTTGACCCTTGACTAAATCTGTTATTATATAATCGTTATTGGCAAAAGCAACCTTGTGCTTTTGCTTATTTGCTGTTATAATAAACTCAAAATTTAGCACAATATGGGAATAAATTATCTCAATTTAATTTTGCACGATTTTCGGCAAAATCTCTTTTGCATATAACAATTCATTTAATTTCTTATATAGAAGATCACTTTTGTAACAAAAATTAAAGAAAAAAGTGTATTTTTTCTCAATTAATTCATACACTTTATATCTTCTAAACAAATTTACAATTTACTTTTGAAATTCACCAAAAAAATCAAATTATTTAATTAAAATTTGATAATAAAATCATAGTATATGATATACTTATAAAGTGAGGTTATTATGAAACATAGTAGAATGAGAAGACGGAAAAAACTAATTTTAAAAAAATGGATTAAAATAATAATATTAATTATATTTTTAGCAATATTTATATTTTCTATTTTTAAAATATTTAAATGGAAACAAGATCAAAATAAAATAAAAGAAATTGAAAATAATTTAATTAAACCTATAGAAAAAACTGCAGATGAGAACAATAGTGAATTAATAAATCCTCCTGATGATAAAGATAATGATTATTGGAATTATATAAAAATGGATATGCTTAATGTTGACTTTAATGAACTTAATAAAAAAAATAGTGATACTATTGGTTGGGTAAAAGTTCAAGGCACAAATATAAACTATCCTGTTGTTCAGACATCAAATAATGAGTATTATTTGGATCATTCCTATGATAAAACTAAAAATGAAGCAGGTTGGGTATTTGCTGATTATAGAAACGATTTTAATAATTTTGATAAAAATACTGTTATTTATGCACATGGTAGACTTGATACAACTATGTTTGGTAGTCTTAAAAATATTTTAGATAGTTCTTGGTATGATAATAAAAATAATCATGTCGTAAAATTTTCAACACCTAATGAAAATACCTTATGGCAAGTTTTCTCTGTTTATACTATAAAAGCAGAAAGCTATTATATTACAACGAAATTTTCTTCAGATAAAAATTTTAAAGATTTTATAAATACATTAAAAAGTAGAAGTAAAGTACAATTTAGTGCAGAAGTTAATGAAAAAGATAAAATATTAACATTATCAACTTGTAAAGATAATAATGGAAATAGAGTTGTAATGCATGCGAAATTAATAAAAATTGAAAATAGATAAAAAAAATACTTAGATAATTCTAAGTATTTTTATTAATTATTTTTTATTAAACTTTTTGTAGTTATTCCAACAACACTTAATCCTATAACTGCTAAAGCAACATATAATATTATATTATCAGATGTATTAGGATTCTTTTCAGTATCTGTAGTTGTTTCTCCATTAGATGGTTCATTATCTTCTGGAGTTACTGGAGTTGGAAGAACTGTCCATATATTTAATGCTTTTTGAAGTGGTCTTTGTGCATCATTATTATTTCCACCATATATCCACATAGTTCTCAATACAGTTGGTTTAACACCTGTATCTGCATGTTTAAACTCATATGCTGAAACTAATTCTCCAACTTCTTGACCATAGTTATCAATTGTAAATTTACCAGTTACACTACCATCATTAGATTTTGTAAAAGTCCAAGTATAGGTATAAATTCCTGATTCATTAATTTCAATTGCATCACCATAGTTTGTCCAAGGTGAAGTAATAATTGCTCCATCTTCATTTACAGTAGTAATAATTTGAAAATCTGATACATAATTTGGATATTCTGGATTACCTTCTTCTTCACCAACATTTGAAGTGATTGTAAAAGTAGAATCTTTTAGACTTTCTAAATCAAGTTCTACATTTACAGACATACTAGTTCCATCTTCAGTAATTTCAGTTCCTGCATAGCTTTTATTAATTATTCCACTACCATCTGTTCCAATAGTAATTTTATCACCTGAAATTGAAAAAGTTGTATCCATATAACCTGTCCAATTACTTTCTGCACTAACTGTTGGTACCATGATACCAAATGCAAGAGCAATGGCAAATAATCCTCCTAAGATTCTTTTTTTCATTACATATTTCCTCCTTTCTATATACTTCTTCACAGGTGTGAGTTTATATTCACTATTGTATGATATCATTATTATAAATAAAAATTTGTCGAAAATAATTTTCTAAACAAAATTTTTTATTTATATTCAAACTATAGTAACTAACTCTCACACTATTGTGATTTTTGAATAGTGAAAATACTGCTACCACTATTACAAACTTATTATAAAATACCCCCCCCCGTTGTCAACAATTAGTTAACTTTTTGTTAACTGATTTGACATAAAGGCAAAGAAATTATCATTTTTTTAAGCATGCCATTTATTTTTTACATCACAGTTTTCAGATTGTGGTGCAGGATTAGGCATATCCATTTTTATAATTAGTGGTACTTTGAATGCTGTACCAAAACCTAAGCAAGTACCAGATTGTAGAGATTTTTGTTTTTCTACTATTTCATCTGTTATATTTGGTAACATCTTTTTAATATAATCAACATCCATTGGATGGGTCATTTTAAATATTAAGAAATTAGAACATTGAGAAAGAACTGTATCACTCATTTCAACTGGTCTTTGAGTAATTATACCTAAAATAAGTGCATATTTACGTCCTTCTTTAGCTATTCTATCAAAGATATTATAACCAATTATATAATGGTCTTTATCTTGCTGAATATATCTATGAGCTTCTTCTATAAAAATATGTATTGGTATAGAACCTCTATCTTTTATTACTTTTGTAAATTCAAATAACATTCTTGAAAATATTTTAGTAATTGCTTTAGCAAAAGAGTCGTCTACATCATTAAAGTTTATATTTACTATTTGATATTTTTGATTTCCTTTAACTAATAAACTTGATATAAAAGTTTTTATATCAACATTTTCTTTATAATCAAAGAATTTAGCATTAGGTCCAGTTAATAAATCATGAAGTCTTACTCTAAGTGTAGTTGCATCTGAATAAGTATTTTCATTTCTCAACCAACCATCTGATATTAGGGTAAAGTTTAAAGCTTTTTCTAAATCATCCAAAGTATAGAATCCATTTTTTGGGGGTTTATAATTTTCATATTCTTTCTTTAAAAAGTTTTGCACATATTCTGTTAATAAAATTATTTCTGATAATTGTCCATTATTATCAATTAAAAAACATTCTCTAAATTTTCTAGTATATCCAATTCCAGGTATTATAGCTTCTAAATTAAAATTATCTGTTGAACAAGATTCTAAAATTGAAAATATTTCATCTCTTTTAGAAGCTGATGTAGAATTACTATAAAGAATAGTCATAACAGCTTTTGCAATAATATAATCTTTATAACCATTTGATTTATCATCATTTTGAGCAAAGCATCTAGCTAAATCTAATGTTTTTTGAATAATTGCAAGTTGTGAATGATTAGAACATTCAAGTAGTAAAGTTAAATCTTCACTATTAAGTAAATACGGAGGAATAGCTAATTGTTCTCCTTGACCTGCATCAGTTTCACTTGTTGTTATAAATCTATAATTATAGTTAGGATTTATTCTATTTAAGGAACTAAAAGCATTATAATATTCTCCTGATGCATCAAATAAGAAGATATTTGATCTAAAAGGAAATATTTCTTCACTGCCAAATAAATTTTGAATAATTCTTGATATACCACAAGTTTTACCACTACCACTATTACCAAAAATTGCAAAGTGATTACTAAAAAACTCATTAACATTAATAAATATTGGTGATGAATGATAATAAGGACTATTACCTATTAATAAATTATTTTCATTATGTTCCCCAATAATTAAAGGCACTTCACTATCGGATATTATTCTAACAATGGAATCTAGAGTTGGTTTATGTATAACTCCACCATATAAAACATTATTAATTATTTCACCTAAAAATCTGATAGTAACAATCTGTCCATCAATATTATCTACTTCTCCTAAAACTTTAATATCTCCATTTTCAAATATAACATGCATATTCATAACATCTGTAGTAACACCTGTGCCAATCTCTACATTTGGATCTACATTTAAATAATTGTTATTACCAGCACCCATTTCAACTTTGGCACCATTATTACTAATATTTAGTATTCTACCAAACATCTAACCAACTCCTTCTTTTATAATAATTCTTCTATTTCCTTTAATTCTTTTTCTTCTAGCTTGTTTCCTATTATACTTATAATTTTATTCTTTTTTTGATATAATTGCAAGATGTTTTCATATTCATTTAATCTTTTTTCCGCTATTTTTAATTGATTGAATACTGCATTTCTCGATACATTATAATTTTCCGCAATTTCTCCTAATGATAAGTTATTAAAATAATATTCTTCAAAATATAATCTTTGTTTTTCTGTTAATAAATTTTGATAATAATCATATAAATTATTTAAATAAAGCATTTTATCCATTTTATCACCTAAAATTTAATAATTGATTTTATTGTTATTATAATCATTATTAAAGCCATAATTAAATATATTAAAGTAAAATTTTTTCTTTTATATATTTTGGCATTATTATATGATAATACTAATAATACTAAAGTTATAAGTGCTTCTAAAATTATTAAAAATATTCCTTGTTTAAAACAACATATTACCATAAATATCATAACTAATATAGTTAATAAAAATTGTATAACTACTGTTGGTAAGTTTAAGATAACATTATTACTAGTTTCTTTATTGTATTTTTTATTTTTCTTACTCATATTTCCTCCTAAAGCATATCTTTAAATAATCCATATATATATTTTTCAATATCAAACACTTCTAAATCATCCTTTGTTTCACCAAGTCCAATATATTTTACAGGAATATTTACTTCTTCTTTTATAGCTAGTACTATTCCTCCTTTAGCAGTACCATCTAGTTTTGTTAAAACTATTCCTGTAATATTAGTAATTTCTTTAAAACTCTTAGCTTGAGATATTCCATTTTGTCCTGTAGTAGCATCTAGTACTAACAAAGTTTCGTGAGGTGCGTTTTCTATAATATTAGAAATTACTTTATTCATTTTTTCTAATTCTTTCATTAGATTGACTTTATTTTGAAGACGTCCTGCGGTATCAATAAAAACAACATCATAGTTTTCTTCTTTGGCTTTGGTAACTCCATCATATACAACAGAAGATGGATCTGCTCCCTCACCTTTACCTAAAAAGTCAACTCCAATACGTTCACTCCACTCTTTTAATTGTTGTGTAGCTCCCGCTCTAAAAGTATCTCCCGCAACTAATAATACTTTTTTTCCTTTTTCTTTTTCTTTATTAGCAAGTTTAGCAATAGTAGTAGTTTTTCCTACTCCATTTACTCCTACCATTAAAATTATAGTAGGTCCTTTTTCAGCATAATTAATTTTATTAACTATTACATCATCATTTACATATATAATAAATAATTCATCTACAATAATTTCTTTTAATTCTTCACTATCAGTTATATGTTCATGTTTTACACGATCTTTTAATCTATCAATAAAATTCATTACAGTATTAACACCAAGATCTGCCATAATTAAAATTTCTTCTAATTCATCGAAATAGTCATCTGTAATTTTTTTATATTTATTAGTAAGACTAACTAATTTTGATACAAATCCTTCTCTTGATTTAGTTAATCCTTTTTCATAAGTTTCTACTTTTTTTAATTCTTGTGAATTATTTTTAAAAATTCCTTTTATCTTATTAAAAATCCCCATAATACCTCCTGTATTTATTTATATGTTTCTTTATATATTGTACCATATATTTATATTTGTTTTCTATAATATTTGCTAAAATAAGCAATTTGTGTTAAAATATGCTTCATGGTGGCTGGTATGAATATTTATAGAAAAAAGAGTTTTTATGATAATTTAACTTTTGATTATTCGGGTACAAATTCTAAATTATATATAAATGAGTTTAATTTATTAGATAAAGTAATTATAGAATATGATGAAAATAGAGAAAATAAAAATAATGAATTATTAAAACGTCAAGAAAATATAAAAAATACCTCTATATTATTAGGTAATTTGTATATTAATAATATATGTTTTGGAGCAGTATTACCTTTTTTTGATAATCATAATGATTTTAGTATTATTCAATCATCATTAGATTATGATTTAAAATTTCATAAATTAAATGAATTTATTGATAATGTTACTGAACTTGAAAATAACTTTATTTATCCACAAGATATAACTTGTTTAAAAAATACTTTAATTTCTAAAAGTACTGGTAAAATAGAACTAATTGATTTAACTGATTTTATGACTGATATATGTGATAATGAAAATAATTATTTATATAGTGTAGTTAATAAGCGTTTAAAATTAGTTTTATTAAATACTTTAACTTATCCTTTATTAAATAGAAAAGTACATAGTTACGATGATTTAAATAAATTAAATATTAATGACAATATAGTTAATATAATTAAAAATGTTAAAACTAATGAAGAATTAAAAAAATTTAATGAATTGACATATAAAGACAAAGTATTTTCTAAAATATTAATTAGAAAATAGACAAATAATTTAATTAATAGTATAATCTATATGTTAGTTCTTAATAAAAGAAAGGAGTTTATATAATGAATAAACCAATTGAAACAAAAGTTGTTGTTTTAGGTGGTTTAGGTGAAGTCGGTAAAAACATGTATTGTGTAATGCATGGTGATGAAATTATTATTATTGATGCGGGTATAAGTTTTCCTGAAGGAGACTTATTAGGAATAGATTATGTTATTCCTGATTATACATTTTTAAAAGAAAATGAAGATAAAATTAAAGCTTTGATTATAACTCATGGACATGAAGATCATATTGGATCTATTCCATTTTTAGTACAAAATGTTAATATTCCTGAAATATATGCACCTAATCAAGCTAAAGAATTGATTGCTTTAAAATTAGAAGATAGAAATATAAGATATGATAATTTATTTGTATATACCGAAGATACTAAACTAAAATATAAAAATATTGAAGTAGAGTTTTTTAGAACAACGCACTCAATACCAGATTCTCATGGAATTAGTATTACAACACCTAACGGTAGAATTGTAACAACAGGAGATTTTAAATTTGATTTAACTCCTATTGGACCTATGGCTGATTTACATAAAATGGCTGAGATTGGTAAAAAGGGTGTTGATCTTTTAATAAGTGATAGTACTAATGCTTTAAATGAAGGTATGTCTACTAGTGAGTCTAAAGTAGATGGTGCCTTAAATGATATTTTTGATAGATATAGTCATACTAGAATTATAATAGCAACTTTTGCATCTAATATTTACAGATTAAAACATATAATTGAAACTTGTTATAAACATAATAGAAAAGTTTGTGTATTTGGAAGAAGTATGGAAAATAATATAGATATTTCTATTAAAGGAGGATATATAAATCATAAAGAACTAATTGTTTCTCCTGAGGTAGCCAATACTTTAAAACCAAGTGAAGTTTGTATTCTTTGTACTGGTAGCCAAGGTGAACCTCTTGCGGCTTTATCAAGAATCGCAGCAGGTAATCACAAACAAATACATTTAAGACCAGATGACATCGTTATATTTTCATCAAGTGCCATTCCAGGTAATGCTTTGAGTATTTCAAAAACAATTAATAAATTATATTTACGTGGAGTAAAAGTATTTACGACTACTACATTAAATTCTTTACATACTTCAGGACATGCTAATCAAGAAGAATTAAAGTTAATGATTAGACTTATTATGCCAAAGTACTTAATGCCATTCCATGGTGATTATAGAATGCTTAAAATGCATGCGAATGTTGGTATTGAATGTGGAATACCTAAAGAAAATACTTTTGTAATCCAAAATGGCGATACGTTAAATTTAGTTAATCATGTTATTACTAAAGGAGAACATATTGAAGCTGGAGAAGTATTTGTAGATGGTAATCGTGTTGGTGAAATATCTTCTGCAGTAATACGTGATAGAAAAACAATGAGTAATGATGGAATATTGGTAGTTATTGCTAATATAAATATGAAGGAAAGAAAATTATTAATTAAACCTAATATAACTACTCGAGGATTTATTTTAGTTAATGAAAATGAAGAATTAATAAGAAAAATAGAAGGTATCGCTACTACTTCTATAAATAAAAAACTTATTGATCCTAAGGCTGGTTTTAATGAAATAAAATCACAAATAACAGCAGATTTATTTCCAAGTATTTATGAATTAACAGGAAGAAAACCTATAATTTTACCTGTAATATTAGATATAAGAAAATAGTAAGAACATTCTTACTATTTTTTTTATTAAAAAGAACCTTTATATTAAGGTTCCTAATTTTTTAACTTTTGCTTTTCCTTTTTCGTTATCTCTTTTTACAGCTTTTTGATTTTTGAATATTTTAACAACATCGTATAATGTTACATATCCTTGATCTATTTGAATTCTATTGAATACATTTTTCTTTACTGGTTCTGGAGCAACTACTGAAGTAACCCCTACTTTAGCTTCATTTAAGTTATTTATTACATCACTTATTTCTCTATTAGTAAATACTTCTCTATATTTATCTCCAAATCTCTCAAAATATAAGTAATATTTTGAAGTTCTTATAAATTCTGAATGCTTAGCAAAAAGAGGTCTATACTTTTCTGTTATTCTAGCTTTATAAAAATTATTTATTGAAATTTTTCTAGATTCATTCATATACCTTACCTCCCTTAAAGGATATTATCATATCATAAATAGATGCTTTTTGTCAAATTTTTTTCAAAGCTTTATGATTCTTCATTAATTTTCTTACACCATATGGATGCTTAAAAGCAATAGTTATTAAAGTTTTAGATACTTCTAATACTTTACCATTTCCAAATACATCATGATATACAAAATCATCAACTTTATAATCAACATCTTCTTCATAGAATTTTTCTTCTTTATTAACTATCTTATTTATTTCTTGTTTTTGAGGCATATTCATTAAATTTTCATCTATTTCTTTTATGAATCTACTTATAGGATTAACTTGTGTTTGTCCAAATAGCATTCTCATTCTAGCATTAATTAAATATAATTTTTCTTTCGCTCTAGTTATAGCAACATAACATAGTCTTCTTTCTTCTTCTAATTCATGGCTATCATACATGGAATTAACATGTGGAAATATTCCTTCTTCCATACCAACTACGAATACATAATCAAATTCTAATCCCTTTACTGAGTGAACAGTCATTAAACTAACTCTATTATTATCTTCTTTGTATTCTTCCACATCACTTATAAGACTTATTTCAAGTAAAAATTCTTCTAATGAAACTAATCCTTCTCTTTCTTCAAATGCTCTAGTTATGGATTTAAATTCTTCTAAGTTTTCTAATCTTATATCTGCTTCTAATGTTTTTTCTTGTTCTAATTCTTTTTTTATACCAGAAAGTTCTAATACTTTATCGATTAATTCTGTAAGTGTAGAATCATGACTTATATTTTTTAGTTCTTCTATAATATTTTTAAATTCTAATTCTTTTCCTGTTGAAATTGCTTCATAATAACTTATATTCTGTTCTTCTGCTTTATCTATAATATTTTGAATAGTTTTTAAGCCTATTCCTCTTTTAGGTGTATTTATTACTCTAAGTAAACTGACATTATCTTTTTCATTATGAATAAGTCTTAAATACGCAATTAAATCTTTTATTTCTTTTCTGTTATAGAAATAGAAACTTCCTATAACTCTATATGGAAGGTTTGCTTGTAAGAATGCTTCTTCTAAATTTCTTGATTGGGCATTCGTTCTATATAATACCGCAATATTTTCATATTTGATATTTTTTTCTTTGACTAATTTTTCTATTTCTCCCACTACGTATGTAGCTTCTTGTTTTTCACTATCACACCTAAAATATTCAATTTTTTCTCCTGTACCCTTATTACTTCTTAAATTTTTATCTTTTCTATCTTTATTATTACGAATAACACAATTTGCTGCATCTAAAATTGTCTTTGTAGAACGATAATTTTCCTCTAACATTATTGTCTTACTATCTGGGTAATCTCTTTCAAAATTTAAAATATTTTTATAATTAGCTCCTCTAAAGCCATATATTGCTTGATCATTATCTCCCACACAACATATTTTTCTATATTTCGCAGAAATTAATCTAGTTAAAATATATTGTGCTTCATTAGTATCTTGATACTCATCTATTAATATATATTGATAATGCTCTTGATACTTTTCTAATATTTCACCGTTTTCTTTAAATAATTGAATAGGTAATATTAATAAATCATCAAAATCAACAGAGTTATTTTGTTTTAAAGTACTTATATATTTTTCGTATATTTCTACTACAATATTTTCATAATCAGTTCCTGCATATCTTGAATACATTTCAGGAGTCATAAGTTCATTTTTACAACTACTAATCTTATTTCTTATTGCCTTAGGATTATATGTTTTAGGATCTAAATTCTTTTGTTTTAATATTTTCTTAATAATTGATAAAGAATCATCACTATCAATAATTGTAAAATTAGAATCATATCCTAAATATTTATAATTTTCTCTTAATATTTTTAATCCAAAACTATGAAATGTTGATATTTGAATAAATTTAGAAACACTTCCTATTAAACCATCAACTCTATCTCTCATTTCTTTTGCGGCTTTATTAGTAAATGTAATCGCTAAAATATTAGTTGGACTAACATTTAGTTTTTCAATTAAATAAGCTATTTTGGTGGTTAATACTTTAGTTTTTCCACTACCTGCCCCTGCCAAAACTAATAAAGGTCCATCATTGTATAATACAGCTTCTTTTTGTTCTTTATTTAAATTTTCTATCATGTTATCACTACTTTCTATTGTTTTGTTTTCTTTTCATTTATTTTAACTAATCCTTTATAAAATTCTATTTCTAATAGTCCTGTACCTATTAGATTATTTTTTATTCCTTCATTAAAATTATCTTTATCAATTAAAGAATAATCTAATTCATATTCTCCAAAGTTTATATTCTTATTATTATAATCTACAAATTCTCTTAAGAACTCTCTTATTGTACGACCATTGCCTTCTCTAAAAGGATGAATACAAACTAATTCTTTATAAAAATTAGCTAGAAATGAACTATAGGCTCTATCACTTGTTATATTCGTTGCTTGTTGTTTATATCTATTTAAAGTTTCATCTAACTTATTATCAATTTCCTCATAAGGAATAAAGTAATCCCACTGCCACACTTTCTTTATATTAACATCTCGAAAATTACCAGCAAAATCATAAATATCTTCAAATAGATATTTGTGCAAATCTTTTAGATATTGTTTATCAAAAGTACTAGGTATCTTATCAGGATTCATATATAAATAAACCAATTTATTTTCTAAAATTGCTTCTTCTTTATTTCTCAATTCTACTGCATCCCTTATATTAAATTTATTTTTTAAAACATTTGTACCTTCATAAATATATTTATCAAAATTATCCATTATTTTTACCTTTCTCTTTTTTTAATACTTTATTTTTTTCTTCTTGTTTATCCATATTTATATTAGCTTTAGCTTGTTCTTTTGCTTTTTCAATATTTCTTTCCATAATTGCTACCTCTACCTTAATAAAGTATACCATAAAAAAAATAGATTTTCATCTAATCTATCTTTATTTTATTTGATTTTTATTTTATATTTTCTTAATATCAATCAATTTATTATTATCATCAAAACTCATTTAAAAAATTGCACAATTTTCTATATTACACGGTGATATTTTTTCACCTTTATAATATATTCCTTCTTTATCATAAGTGCACCAATTAAGTAGAAGAAAAAACATCGCAGTAGAATGTGTTACTATAGCTACTTTTTTATTTTTAAAATTATTAAGAACTTGATCTAAACTTTCTAGCATACGAGTTCTAACTTCTTTTTGTGATTCTCCATTACCTATTTTATAATCTATTTCTCTTAATTGTTTATCATAAAAATCTATAGGTATATCATCCCAGGATGGAACTCCAAATTTTCTTTCACCAAAAGTTTCGATTATATTAATATCAATCCCATTATTATTAGCTATATATTTTGCTGTTGATATTCCTCTTATATAATTGGAAGAAATTAAAATATCTATTTGTTTAAGTTCATCTATATTTAATTTTTTGCTTGCTAAATTTTCTCCTTCAATTGATAATATTTGCTTTTCATTTTGGATTTGCAAAGAATCACTATTAAGAATATTATTTACTTTTTGTGATATGGAATGTCTAATAAAATAAATTGTAGTCATATTAATTCCTCTTATTTAATCATCTTGATTTTTATTTTTTTCTTTTATCTCATTTAAATATTGATATAATAGCTTATATTCTTCTAAAGTAAATAAATCTTCTTTCTTTTCCCTGGGAATAAACTTTGGTTTATCATATATAATAGTTTGAGTTTGTTCTGGTTGTATTTCTTTTTCTTCTTGATCATTTAGTTCTGCTTTTTTTCTTAATTTATTTATAAGTTTTACTATTAATAATACTAATATCCAGATTGTAAAAATATTCATAGTCATTTGAATCATTACTAATAAATATTCATTAGAATATACTGCGATATCAGAATATACATTTATATTTTTATCTATTACTATATTTAAACTTAATAATAATAAAAACATAATTATTAAGAATACTAAAGTATTTAATCTTTTTAATCCTTTACTAATATTAGGTTTAAACATAGTAGAAATAAATATAATTATTGTAATTATAACCATAATCATATATATTGGTAAATTAGGAAAATATATTGCAACAAAAATATTGTCTATTAAATAATCAATAAAACTCCAAAATGCGGTTCCATATACTATTATTAGAGCAATAGTGGCGATTGCGAAAAAAATAGTATAAATAATTTTGTGTTTTTTAGTATAAACTGGACTTAAAATCAAGTAAAAATAAACCAATATAAAAATTAAAAATATAAAGATGAACAATGGGTTTTTTCCTAAATATTTAAAAAATTTAGATAACATATCTATTAGTGTTAATCTATCCATAATTCACCTTCCTTAATAATTGGCTTTTTTTCTTAATTCTGCAACGTATATTGTTTGTGTAGTTGAACTATCTTTAGTACAAGTTATAAGAGTTAAAGTAGTTTTTTCTTTATTTCTATATACATTTACTGTTCCAACTTTTGGTTGTTCATAAATATTAACTATTTGATAAGTATATTTTACATTTTGATAATAAACATATACGACATCACCATTAACTAATTGATATAGTTGATTAAAAAAAGAATTCCAAGCAGTTCCTGAATGACCTGCGATTATAAAATTACCTTTACTTACATTAGGATAATCAGATCCTGCCATAACAGCAATATTTTTATCTACATCATTGTCTGTAGAATTCATATCTAAAAATCCTTTTTTTAATCCAACTTTGGGTACTTCTAATGTTCCAATATAATTATAATTTGAATCATAAGGTGTTGGATCTATTCCTTCTTCAGTAACTGTTTCTACCTCTTCCTGCTTTTTCTTCTCTTCTTCTTGTTTTTTCTTTTCTTCCTCTTCTTTTCTTTTTTCTTCTTCAGCTTTGGTTTCGTTATATGCAAAAATTTTATTATTCATATATGTATAAGCATAATCTATTTTTTTATCTACATAATTAAAAACAAGCAAAGAGATTCCGAGTATTATACCCAAAATCCCAATTGTTGTTTTTGTTTTACTATTTATTTGTTTTTTCTTTTTTAACATTTTTTATAACAAATCCTGTTCCAACTATGATTATAATTGCTCCTACAATATACATTATCGTTGAGGCAGTTGAGGCAGTATCAGGAACAACTACAGTTTCAGTTACTACAGCTTCTGGAACTTCCTCTTCTTCTTGTTCTTCAGGTGCGTTATACATAGTTACTGATATAACAGTTCCATCTGCTTTTACTTCAAATTCTACAACTTCTGTACTTAATGTATATCCATCTGGTGCAGCCGTTTCAGTCAATGTATATTTCCCAGCCGGTAAATTTTCTATGTAATAGTCTTCATCAGTAGTTGTCCAACTAGCAACAATATTTCCATTAGCATCTTTTACCTCAAGTTTAGCTCCTGGCAAATTTTGTGCAGTGGCCATATCAATCTTTGATATCTTAACTTTAGTTGTTGTATATATTAATTGTCCTGCATTGCTTACTTTGATTTCTTCTGGAAAGTTTGCAACTAAACTTTGTAATGAACTTGAAGCTGTATATTTATAAGCTTTATTTACTGTACCACTAGCATTAACTGTAATTGTAAATTTATTAGTTAATTCTTTATATGAAGCTGCTGGTACTTTTACAACAAATTTATCTCCTGCTGAAAATGAATTTTTTTGATTTCCTTTAGTATCTGTAACTATAGTTCCTGATGGAGCCGAATTTAGTGTTACTGTATAATTTCCAGTAATACCACTAGCAGTTACACCTATTTGAGTTGATTCATAATATTTTTTATCACTACTTAAAGTCATATTTTTATCAGTAATGTTTAACTTAATACTTGGTTTTGCATAACTTGCTTTTTTAGCACCCTCTTTTAATGAATATGCCATTTTATAAACATTAGTATTTTTATATGACCCATTTTTGAAATTTTGTAGTGGATCATAACTGTTTCCATTACTATTTTTATATTCACTTCTTGGAGTTATCTTGTTTTCTATTCCATTCAAATAGTCAACATACCACCACATTGCAACTTGTGTTGCACCATATCTTTCAGCTGCACTCATGTTACTATTATTGTCGTATGGATATCCATTATTTATAATGTATGCATATCCAGCATTTAATTCAGAACCTGATTTTTTAATAGTAGTTCCTGTTGATGGTGATGATTTCTTATCCAAATCTATACAATACACATAAACAGTTTTATTATTATATGTAACTGATTTTTTATAAAAATGCATAGATCCTATTGGATTGATTTCTGTTTTACCAGTTATTTTTAAACTACTTGGAGCTTCAGCTTTAACACCTAAAGCAAAAATTCCTACTACTGCAATAATTAAAGTTAATATTGATTTTATTATTTTTTTCATATTTTTCTCCCCCTTCTTTAATTACTTGTGTATTATATCACAAAATAACTAAAAAAGCAAATTTGATTTAACAAGTTAATTATACCATAATTTTTATTTTTTTAAATATCAAATCTAAATAAAGCTTAATTATTTCTTTTTCAGACATAATTATACACACTTTTTTAAATTTTACGTAGAATACAATTGTAAAAGGAGGTATATTTTGAAAAAGAAATTATTAACAATAATATTTTGCTTAATCATATTATTGTTAGCATGTGCAGTTTTATTTAATAATGTTAAAAAAGATACAAATGAATCTTTGAAAACAGTAAAAGTTTCTGAAGTAACTCACAGTATTTTTTATACTCCAATGTATGTAGCTGATGCTTTAGGATATTTTGAAGATAATGGAATCGATGTTGAAATAATTACAAGTAGTGGAGCGGACGCAGTTGCAGCTGCAGTACTAAGTGGTGATGTTGATATTGGATTCTGTGGAAGTGAACAAACAATTTACATCTATAACCAAGGTGAAAAAGATTATTTAATTAATTTTGCTGGGCTTACTAAAAGAGATGGTAGTTTCTTAGTGGGAAGAACAGAAGATAATAATTTTGATCTAAATAGTTTAAAAGGTAAAACTATTATAGGTGGAAGAAAAGGCGGTATGCCTTCAATGACACTAGCTTACACTTTGTATGAAAATGGTATTGATCCATATAAAGATGTAACTATTGATACTAGCATCGCTTTTTCATCTATGTCAGGAGCATTTATTAGTGGTACTGGTGATTATGTAACACTATTTGAACTTAGTGTAAGAGAATGAAGTCACCAAGTAAAAAATTATAAGTCTATAATCATAGACAAAAATAACAATTCACTTGGTAACACACCTTATATCTTTTAGTTCCCCTAGTATCGTATCCTCTTTTAAATTCATAACTACTTCTTAAAATTGGTTGTAGTTTTTTTGTTTCATCATTCTCTTTGTATGATAAAAATATATTTAATTCCATATCATTTTTATCATTACATATTTTATACACTACAATATGATCTAATAATAAACTTATTATTTTATTTGTTGTAGATTTTTCAGTTGTTTTTATTTTGAGAAATTCATTAAGTTCTTTAGTTTTATCTATTGTTACTTTTATTTGTTTTTTATTTTTATTTAACTTAATTAATTCATTATCAATAATCTTAATCTTTTTATTATAAAAATCATTTCTTTCCGTAAATTCTTTATTTGATATACTACCTTCTAAACTAAGTTCTAATAACTTCTCTTTTTTTTGAAATAAATCATTTTTTTTCTTTATTATAGTATTGATTTCATCATCTATGTCAGTATCAAATTCTAAATATTTATAATAGTTCATAAGAATATTAATTACTTCATTAGAATCTATTTGTAATTTAGAAATTAAATCCTTAAAAATTACATATAATTCTGATTCTCTAATATTAGGTGAATCACAAAAACTTTTGCCTTTTTTTAAATATTCAGAACAAACCCAAGTAATATCTTTTTTATTTTTTCTAAACTCTCTTCTGTGAAAAACTGTATTATGTTCAGCACAATATATTTTAGCACTATATAAATATCTATTTTTATATATACTTTTATCTTTTTTTCTTTTACTAAAAGCTTTTTTTCTAGCTATTAATCTAGTATTAGCTCTTTCCCATAAATCTTCATCAATGATTGGTGGTATTCTTGTTTTATCTTCGTAGATAACCCAATCATTTTTTTCAAAGTATTTTATCTTTTTAGTCATATAATCTACTATTTCAGATTTTTTAGCACAATAATATCCTTTATATTTAGGATTTTCAATCATTCTAGAAATAGTAGATATACACCATTTTTTACCTAATCCAGTTTTTAAATCTTCATTATTTAAAATCTTAACTATTTTAGAAAGCGATAATTTTTCTATACCATAATATTCATAAATTCTTCTAACTACTTTTGCTTCTTCCTCTATGATATTTAATACTCCTGTATCCTTATTTTTTTTATAACCATAAAGTAAATCATTACCTAGTATTTCACCACGTTCTATAGCTCTATTCATACCAAATTTAACACGTTCTGATAATCTTCTAATTTCATCTTGAGCCATAGAAGCCATTATGGTTAATCTAAGTTCTGAATCAGGCATAGCAGTATTAATATTATCATTGACAAATAATACAGCTACTCCGAAAGATAAAAGTTCTCTAGTATATTTAATACTATCAAGAGTATTTCTTGAAAATCTAGAAATTTCTTTGGTGACTATTAAATCAAATTTACCATTTCTAGCATCTTCAATCATTTTCATAAAGTTATCTCTTTTAACATCACTTGTACCAGTTATTCCATCATCTACATAACCAGGTATATAAGTCCAATTTGGATTTCCTTTTATATATTGTTCAAAATGTTCTATTTGATTTTGAAGAGATTTTTTTTGCTCACTGGTGTCTGTGGATACTCTTGCATAATCTGTTACTCTAAGTTTTATATTAGTAAGAGGTACTCCCATATTTAATTGTTTTCGAACAGTATATAAATCCAATTTTTATTCTCCTTTTAATTCTTTTAATATATTTTCTTCTGTATATTTAAACATTCTATAGGAAATTTTATTTTCATTTAATAATTCTTTATTTATAAAAAGCGCTAGTTCTAACATAAGTTTTTTCTTATCAATATATTCCATAAATTCCCCTATATAAATTTATGAAATAAATATTAAGATATACTTAAATTAATTTATATATCTTTTTTAGTAAAAAAAATAGAACTTATAATTAAGATTCTATTTTTTACAATATTTTTCATTTAAAGATTTTTCTATTTTTTAGCAATATTTACAAATATAATTTTAATTAATTGTCATCATCTGTTTTTAATCTAGCCTTACTCGTTAATTTCATAATAATCTTCTTCTATAATTCAAATTCCAACATTTCACAATTTTTAATACCAATGTTAAAAAGTTTGCCATTACCTACTCCATTAAAATAAACCTTAAAGGCTCTACCAACACCCTTATGTGTAACTACTAAAACATTCTCATACTTTTGTTGTTTCAATTCTTCAATAAAATTATTAACTCTATTTAAAAAACTTTTAATATCTTCACAATCTTCATATTTATATTCATTATAATAATCCCAATATCCTTCACGATTAATATCGGTTAAGGTCTTACCAATTAATGTGCCAAAATATCGTTCTTTTAATCTATCATCAAAAATAATACTCTTATTTTTAACATTTATTATTTCTGCAGTGTTTTTAGCTCTTATAAAAGGTGATGAAATGATAATATCATAATTTATATTTTTAATTTTTTCTCTTAACCTTTTAGCTTGTTCAATTCCTATATCTGCAAGATTTGTTTCAGGTGCATTATGGACTTTTAATAAATTTGCTACTGTTTTACCATGTCTAATTACATATATTTTCATAAATAGTCTCCTGAATTTAATTTATTTGTAATTCTTTTTCTACTTCGATAGGAAGTAATGCATTAATTCCTATCTTTTTATATTGTTCAATATTATTTATCAATTCATCTATAAACAATATTTCATTATAATTACAATTATTTATTTTACTTATTATTTCTATTGCATTAATTTTTAATTTTTGACTCGATGAAATTATAATTTCAATATCTTCATTATAATGTTTTTTTATAAAAGACTTTTTAGCTTGTAAATTAAATGAAAACTTCATACCTGAAACACAATACATTTTTATATTTCTATTTTTTAAAATCTTTATTAGTTTCTTTAATATATCTGATTCATAACATATTTCTATTTCATCATAAAAAATATCAGGATTTAAATATGCATTTAGTAAATAATTCATATAAACTTCTTTATTATCTTTCCTTTTTTGTAAATATTCCTTATCTTTGTGTATAGCTAATGTATCATCAAAATCAAATATTACTACTTTTATATTTTCCAACTCATTAATCATACTATTCTCCCATTTTTATAAAAAAATCTTGATATATTTTATTTCTATATAAATCATTAACAAATATAACTTGATGTCTATCTGTTGTTTGCTCATATAATCCATTATCTAAAACAATCGGACAACTAATCATTTCAGATTTAAACCAATCAGCATTTATTTCATAGGCAATTGCACTTAAATCCCATAGTGTTTTACTTGATCCTATTTCATCAGCTGGTTCTTTCATAAATGACTTTTTACATTTAATAAATTCTTCACATAAATATTTATTTAACTTTGTATTTTCACTTAAATAATGTTTTAACTCATATATTGTGGTAGATAAATTTGCTGCGACATTTCTGCAAGGTATAACTACTAATTCTACTTTAGAATCAAATACTTTTTGAACTGCTTTAATGTCTTGTCTAAAGTTGAATTCACTATTATCCTTAGTTAAGAAACTATTTCCTCCTAACCAAACAACTTTTATTTTATTTACTATTTCTGGAGATTTTTCTATTGCTAAAGCTACATTAGTTATTGCACCAATTGCTAGTATTGTAGTTTTATTATTCTTATTAGCTATTTCTATTATTTTTTCTACAGCTTCATTAGTTTCCTTACTATCATTAAAATATTTTGTAGCACCTTTATAAACTTTTTCTTTATATTCTGTTTTATTTAGCATATCTAATATATTTAATGTTGTTTCATAACTCTTTTCAGTACCTTCTTCAATAGTTTCTGTATTTGCATAACCACTTTTTAAAAAAGGGGCTATAGTTATTGCTTCTAAATCAAAAACATCTAAAGATTTCATCAAATAAGTTAATGCAAATTGATCATCAACTTCATTATACATATCTGTATCAAGTATTACTTTTTTCTTATCCATATTTGTCACCACCTCATATAATTCTTTCCAATTATTAACTACTTTTAATCCTTCTATATTTTTTAAATTATAATTTGTTGCCATTAAATAACAATTAATATTATTCTCTTGTAATTGTCTACAATTAGTTCTAACATCATCAAACATTATATCTATATTATTTTCTTTACATTCTTTAGTTTTATTTGTATCTTTGGATAATATTAATTTAGTATAATTTATATTGTTTTCTTCTAACCATTTTTTTGTTACTTGATATGGATTGGTGTAATCTGGATAAGCTCTATGGGAAATAAGATATAGACTATGTCCTTCTTGCAATAATTTATCCATATAATATTTAGAATCTTTTCTTGGTTCAAATTGTTTAGCAAAGCTTTCCATATTTTTATGATAAAACTCTTCTATTTCCTCTTTAGACCAATCAAAAAAATCTTTTATCCAATTACCATTTGGGTTTACTATTCCTCTATTTCTTTTATTTTTATCTTCCTTTAGAAATTCAGCTAATAATTTTTTATCAAAATCCGTTATAACATTATCTATATCTAATCCAATTCTCATATACACCTCTATATTATATAAATTTATCTTGTAATATTATATATAATTCCATATAAATCGTATTCTTTTTCACCTATTAAAGATTTTTTTTCAAATTGTATTTTACCACCTGTTTTTTTATAAAAATTTAAAGCTCGTATATTATCTTTAAGACACCATAAAATCATTTTCTTTTTATTTTGAGATTTAAGATAATTTATTGTATGCTTTAATAAAAATGTTCCAATATTTTTACCTTTATATTCTGGTTTTATATATAAACTAACTAGTTCGCAGTCATATTCATTATTATTTATATTATCATTAAAAGTTGAATATCCTACTACTTCTTCAGTCTTATTATCTACTGCGACTAATACAGAATTTTTATATTGTTCAAAACTATCTATATACTTTTTAGTCTGTTCTTCATAATTTAGACTTTCTAAATAATCTAAAGAAATTATTTCTTTATAGGCATCTTTCCATCCATCTACTTTTATATGAGCCATCTGTTCTTGATCTTTTAATTGATTGAAGCGAACAGTATAATTATTCTCAACTAAAAGTTTTTGAATTGAATCGTTCATTAAATTCATACAATATATTAATTTATCTGTTTCAAAGGCAAAAGTAACTCTTCCAACTAATTCATCATGATATGGCCAACTTATAGATTGTCCAATAAGAAAACGTAAACGATTGGTTAAATAGAAAAATTCTAACAAATCTCTTTCTGTTTCAATTTTTTTACCATTATACATCATTCCTTTTAAAGCAGTAAAATCTAATATAGCGAAAAAACCTGCCTCTGGTTCTAAATTATCTGGAAATTTTACATATGGCAATCCTTTTAATAATTCATTTCTTTTTTTCTCATCCGGAATATTTTTTTCTATTTCCTGTTTTACTTTAATATACATTTCTTGATTTTGAATACTATCTATACCTTCTACTAAAGCTTTTAAAATATTATATCTAAAGACATAGTTTTCTCTTATGGGATTAAAATATTCTTCATATTCAATCTGTCTGTTTCTAGATGCATTAAACGCTCCAATTAAAGCTTTTCCAACTATATCTGGTGAAGAATCCATTTCTTGAAAAATTCTATTAACAACTTCACGAATTATAATTTCATCTGCGACTATGAAACCAGCTCGTAAACTAGCTAAACCATAACTTTTTGATAATCCAAATAAAGTAATAGTATTTTTAAACATTCCAGGAATTGTAGCGATTGGTTTAGCTATATTATTTTTATCAAAAGTAATATCTCTATAAACCATATCATCAATTACAAAAACTCCTCTTTCTAAACATACCTGACCTATTTGTCGCAATAGTTCTTCTTCATTTTTACCCATGACTTTACCAGTAGGATTACTGGGATTAATATTCAAAAACGCAACAACTCTTGGAACATAGCCTTTTCTTCTATTGTATATTCTTTGCAAAGAATAATTAATCTCATCAATTGTATTGGCTAATTTAGTAGGATTAATTAAAAAGTTATCTTCTTTTTCCAAAGGAATTACTTCTACTTCAGCACCTGCTCTTTCAGCACGAATAGTAAAAAGTCCATAATTTGGACCAGGTATTAAAATTACGTCTCCTGGTTTTGAGATAATATTTATTAAAATATTAAAAATAATAGAAGTAGATGGTAAAAAAGTCAAATTATGAACAGATAATCCTTTTTCATCTATATCCTCATAATCATATGGCTCTGTATTTATAAAACCTTCTTGTTCTATATAATCCAAAAGAATTTTTCTAATCCTATCATCACCTTCTGTATAAGGGTATTTATACATTTCATCATTTTCTAAAGATGTTATCATTTCTCTAATTGATCCCGGAAAAGGTTTACATTTCATAGAATTTCCTCCACCTAAATCAATATCTGGTCTTGTAGCAATTTCTTCATCGCGAACTTCAAAACCATAAAAATTTATCGCATCTGCGATTTCTTGAACATTAGGATTAAACTCTTCCCTATCTAATCTTTTACCTATTGCAGGCAAGCCAAATCTTCTTTCTTTTAAATCAGGATTTTCTCTTAATAACCTATCAATTGCCGTAGACTTTTTTAACATATCACACCTCTAATATATCTTTATTATATCATATATAGTCTGTTTTTGATAAAAATATATCTACAATAATATTTTACTGACTTTGTTTTGTTACACTAAGAGAACCTAGTGCTTTACAATTGGAAAAACAAGGTTTTGGTAACGTCGTTGCAAGTATAGGTAAATTAGGTGGAGAGGTTCCTTATACTACTTTTAATGCTAGAAAAAGTTTTATAGAAAATAATCCTGAAACTATTGAATCTTTCACTAATGCAATTCAAGAAGGCATTGATTATACATTTTCTCATAGTGAAGAAGAATTAGCGGATATCATAATAGATTATTTTACTGATACTTCTAAAAAAGATTTAATAGAAGTTATAAAAAGATATAAAGATAATGATTCTTGGTATAAAACAACATATATTACAGAAGATGGTTGGAATAGAATTCAAAATATAATGGAATATAATAAAGTTTTAGATTCTAGGGTAGATTACAAAATATTAGTAGATAATACTTATTCTAATGAATAAAATACTAAGTATTAAAAATCTTAAGAAAATATATCATACTAAAAATGATGAAACATTAGCTGTTGATAATTTTTCTTTTGATTTAAATGATGGTGATTTTGTCGCTATTGTTGGCCCTAGTGGATGTGGTAAATCAACAATACTATCAATACTTTGTGGTTTAGAAAATAAATCAGATGGAACAATTGAAAAAGATAAAAATATTAAATTTGGTTATATGCTTCAGGAAGATTGCTTATTTCCATGGAAAAATATATTAGATAATTGTATATTAGGACTAGAAATACAAAAAAATGTAAATAAAGAAAGCAAAAAATATGTTAATGATTTATTAGATACATATGGACTTAAAGAATTTAAAAAAAGCTATCCTGAAAACTTATCAGGAGGTATGAGACAAAGAGTTGGTTGAATACTATTAAGACACAATTTAAATTATCATTAATATTATTTTTTCGTATATTAAGTTATTAAATAAATATAATAGTATTGTTAGGTGATGTAAATGAAAAAGAAATTATTTTTTTGTTTTTTAGTAATTATTATTTTAGTGCTAATTATTTTTACTACAATATGCTTCTGTAAAAAAGATACTAAAAGTACTAAAAAGTTAGAAGCAACAGTTATGGCAATAGATAGTGATAGTATATCAGTTCAAGATAATAATAATATTATTTATACATTTAATAATCAAACAATAAATACCAACATTGGAGATAAAATAGTTATTGAATATACAGGACTATTAAATAAGAATTATAATATACAAGATAATAAAATTATTGATTATACTATTGCTACTATAGAAAAAAATGAAAATGGTATACCAAAATCATGGTTAGATAATGGCATATTTAGTCAATATTATATTCTTGCTAATGACAAATTACAAGAATTAACATTAGAGGAAAAGATAAGTCAACTTCTTTTAGTTAGATATCCTGATAATGATCCAATAGGAGAATTGGGAAAATATCAATTTGGTGGTTACTTGTTTTTTGAAAAAGATTTTAAAAATAAAACAAAAAAAGAAGTTCAAAACATGATGGCATCTCTTCAAAAAAGCGCTAAAATACCTATACTTACTGCTGTTGATGAAGAAGGCGGAAAAGTAGTACGTATTAGTAGTAATACTAACCTTGTTAATGAAAAATTCAAATCTTCTCAAGAGCTATATGCATTAGGTGGTTTTGAAACAATAAAAAATGATACAATAAATAAAAGTAATTTACTTAATAGTTTGGGAATTAATTTAAACTTAGCACCCGTTGTTGATGTATCTACTAATCCAAATGATTATATGTATGAAAGAAGTTTTGGCCAAAATACTGAACTAACATCTACTTATGCTAAAACGGTAATTAATGCTAGTAAAAATTTGGGTGTATCATATACATTAAAACATTTCCCAGGATATGGTAATAACGATGACACTCATAATGGTATATCTGTTGATAATAGAGATTATGATGACATCATAAATAATGATTTACCCCCATTTAAGGCCGGAATAGATGTAGGAGCTGAAGCTGTTTTAGTAAGTCACAATATTGTCACAAATATTGATAATTCAAATCCAGCCTCTCTTTCTCCAAGTATACATAATTTACTTCGCAATGAATTAAATTTTACAGGAATAATTATAACAGACGATTTAGCTATGGGAGCAATATCATCTATAAATAATGCAACTGTAAAAGCAATACTTGCTGGCAATGATTTAATTATTACTACAGACTATATAAAAAGTATAAATGAAATAAAAGCAGCAGTTAACGATGGTACTATTAGTGAAGATTTAATTGATAAATTAGCTTTTAGAGTATTAGCTTGGAAATATTACAAAGGATTAATGTTTATAAATAAATAAGGATCATTGATCCTTTTTTATTAGTCTTAAATTTAAGAATAATTAATATAATATATTAGTGATAATTATGAAAATTAAGTATAATATTATTTCTATTTTTAATAATAAATATTCTCAAAATGTATTAAGTAATATTATAAATGAAAAAATATATAGGATTATTTTTTATTTAAACAACAATAAAAATATATTTTAAAAAGTGAAGGTGATATTATTAATAAAAAAAACAAAAAACTAAATGTAGGAATCTATTTACGATTATCTGATGAAGATAAACATAAGAATCATATAGACGATGATAGTGAATCAATAAAAAATCAAAGAAATTTACTATTAGAAGAAATTAAAAAACATCCTGAATATATTTTAGTAGATGAATATTCAGATGAGGATCTATCTGGAGCTGGTACTTATCGTCCAGAATTTGAAAGATTAATAAAAGATTGCAAAAACAAGAAATTAGATATTGTTCTTTGTAAAAGCCAATCAAGATTCTCTAGAGATATGGAAATTATTGAAAAATACTTACATAATAAATTTTTGGAATGGAATGTTAGATTTATTAGTTTATCAGATAATGCAGATACAGCAAATATTGGAAATAAAAAATCACGTCAAATCAATGGACTTGTAAACGAATGGTATTTAGAAGATGTTTCAAATAATATTAGAAGTGCTTTTAAAGCTAAAATGAAAAATGGTGAATTTATTTCTCCATTTGCACCATTTGGTTATGAAATAAGTAAAATAAATAATAATAAATTAATTGTTGATAAAGAAGCTAGTGAAATAGTAAAAAAAATATTTCAATTATATATAGAGGGGTTTGGATTCGGAGGGATTGCTAAATATTTAAATGAAAAAAATATTCCTAGTCCATCTCTTTATAAATTTCAAAAAGGTATAAAACTAAATATTGTAAGCAACCGTTCAAGAAAAGATATTAAATGGTCAAATAACGCTATTAAAAATATACTAAAGAATGAAGTTTATCTAGGTCATTTAATACAAGGGAAAAGAACTACTATAAGTTATAAAAATCATAAAATTAAAAGAAAAGATAAATCTGAGTGGATAAAATATGAAAATACACATCCTTCAATAATTGATAAATATACTTTTAACAAAGTGCAGAATATTATGAAACAAAAAATAAGAACGGCTAAAAATAGTTATATAATTCATAACCTTTCTGGTAAAGTTTTTTGTTTGGAATGCAAAAGTAAAATGCGAAAAAAAAATTCTAGTAAACATAATTATTTAGTATGCTCTAATTATAGTATTAATAAAAAATGTACTAACGTAAAATCTATTAGATATGACGAACTAGAAAAAATAATACTTAAGGAAATTAATAAACAAATTGAAAAATTTTATGATGAGAATGCTTTAAAAATAAAATTTAATCATAATAAAGAGTTAAATGTTAAACATAATATAAATAATATGTATAAGCAATACAATAATATAAATAATAAAATAATTGAAATTAATAATTATATTAAAAATTTATATGAAGATAAAGTAAATGATATTATAACCAATGAGCAATTTTGTTTGTTTTCTTCTCAATATAATAATGATTTAAAAAAATATAAATCACAAATTAATTTAATAAAAAATAACATTGAGTTATATAAAAATAATAATTATTTAAACTTTAATCATTTTTTTAATAAAGTTGGTTTTAAAGAACTTAATAGAATTATTGTAGAAGAATTTATAAAAAAGATATATATTGGTCACATTGATTTAGATACTACTCAAAGAGATATTATTATAGAATGGAATTTTTAACACCATATAAGTGTCTTAAAAACATTCAAAGAGTTGCTTTAATCAGGACACTTGCTACAAAACCAGATATTTTACTTTTGGATGAACCTTTTTCAGCTCTTGATTATACATCAAGATTAGCTATTTCTGATGATATATATAAAATTTTAAAAAAAGAGAAAAAAAGTATAATAATGGTTACTCATGATATTGCTGAAGCAATATCCATGTGTGACAAAGTAATTGTTTTATCAGAAAGACCTGCTAAAATAAAGAAGATTTATGATATAAAATTAAGTGACAAATCCAATCCTATTAATAATAGAAAAGCTAAAGAATTTTCTTATTACTATGATAAAATATGGAAGGATATAGACTTTCATGTATAGTAATGAACATAAAATTTTCTTGAAAAAAGAAAAAAGAAAAAAAAGATTAATTCTTTTCTTTCAACTCCTAATAATTTTACTATTCATTATTCTTTGGCAAAAATTAACAGATATGGGTATAGTTAATAGTTTTATATTTTCATCACCTAAAAAGGTTATTATGACTATAGGAGATTTATATATTAATAACAATTTATTAAAACATATCTGGATTACAGTATATGAAACTATTATAAGTTTTGGACTTGGTACAATATTGGGAATTGTAATTGCTAGTATTCTTTGGTGGAACGATTATATATCAAAAATAATGGATCCATATTTAACAGTATTAAATGGCCTACCTAAAGTAGCACTTGGTCCTATAATAATAATCTGGTTTGGAGCAGGAATAAAATCAATAATAGTTATGGCTCTTCTAATTTCATTAATTATTACAATTATAAATGTTTATCAAGGTTTTATAAAAATAGATACTAATAATATTAATTTAATGAAATCATTAGGAGCTAATAAAAAACAAATATTTTTTAAACTAATATTACCTGGCAATTTAAATACAATTATAAGCGCTTTAAAAGTAAATATTAGTATGTCTTTAATTGGCGTAATAATGGGTGAATTTTTAGTATCAAAAGAAGGAATAGGATACATAATTATGTATGGTTCTCAAATATTTAATTTAAATTTGGTTATTACTGGAACTATTATATTGTGTGTTGTAGCAACTATAATGTATTGTTTAATCACTTTTATAGAAAAGAGATTAGTAAAAAACTAATCTCTTTATTTTTTATATATTAATTGTTATATATAATTAATTGATGTTGACATCTAGTACAAGCTACATAGTATAAATATTTTTCATTTTCTGTATATTTATTATCTTTTGTTGTATAAACTATAACATTATCAAACTCTAGTCCCTTGGAAACATATGAAGGTACAATTATTGAATCTCTCTTAAAATTTTTACTTTCAGAATTTAATATTGATATGTCAATATCATTTTTTATTAAATTATATATTTTTTCTGCTTCATTATCTGTTTTAGTAATTATAGCTAAAGAAGAACCCGTATTTTTTAATTGGTTTATATCATTAAGTAATTGTTCTTTTATATTACTTTCTTCTTTTTCAATGACCGGATGATTTGTACTATTTCTTATCGCACTTACGTGATTAAGTCCCAAAATCTTATTAGTATGATTTACTATTTCTTCGCTAGAACGATATGTTTTATTTAATTCTAAATATCTGGAACTTGGAAATAATTTTGTTAAAATTTCTAGTGTTTCATATTTGTAATAAGGATTTATAGTTTGATTAATATCACCTAAAATAGTGAATGAACTTCTAGCAAATATCTTTTTAATTATTTTGTATTGTAAATAAGAATAGTCTTGAGCTTCATCTATTATTACTTGTTTTATTAATCCTTTATATTCAAATCCTTCTAATAATCCTTTTATATAAACAAATAAACAAGCATCTTCATATTTTATTTTCTTTTTGTTATTTAATGTTTTTATATCATTTTCTGTAATTGGTCCTTTATAATTATCTAAAAAATACTTACTATGGAAAAAATCTTTATAAATATCTATAAAATTTATTTTAGTATTTAATAATGATTTTAATTCAGATTTGATTTTACTTTTTTTATTCTGTTTTCCCTCAAAACTATAATCACAGATTTTAGTAGCAATGGCATCTATTCTATCCATCAAGAGAAGTTTGCTATAGCGAGATTTAAACATTTCATTAAGTTCATCCTTTGTATAAAAATATTCATGTTGTATTAAATCATCAGTAAATTCTATATTTTCTATGTAATCTTTTATATAGTTTTCTATGTGCTTAATTATTTCATCACTTTGTTTGTATTTAACTAAATCTTTATTTGGTTCTGTATATTTATAATATCTTTCTACAAAAGATGTAAAAGTTTCGACTTCTTTATATTCTGTAATAAAAGAAGAAAGAAAATCGCTAAAAGTAGTTTGCATAGTGTTATTTTCACCAAGTTCTGGTAAAACATTGGAAATATATTCTGTGAATACTTGATTTGGAGAAAATATTAAAACATTATTGGAAGTTAAGTTTTCTATTTTATAAAGAAGAAAAGCTATTCTATGAAGTGCAACTGAAGTTTTTCCACTTCCAGCAATACCTTGAACTATTAAGTTTTTATCTTCTATATTTCTTATAATCGCATTTTGTTCTTGTTGTATTGTATTTACAATATTTTTCATTTTATCATTAGAAGATGTCGCTAGAACTTCTTGTAATAATTCATCATCTATATTGATATCATTATCAAAAACATGAATCAGTTCTGCATTCTCAATGGTGAATTGTCTTTTTTGAGTTATATAGCCATCGACTCTTCCAGCTGGAGACATATAATATGCTGGTCCTTTTTCAAAATCATAAAACATACTAGATATTGGTGCTCGCCAATCATATACTAAATGATTATTAGTTTCATCTTCATCTACATGAGTTATACCTAAATATAGTTTTTCTTCTTTATTATTTTCCTTGAAAGTTATTGCACCAAAATATGGCTTATTTTGAATTTTAAATAATTTTTTTAGATATGCTCCCCTTTGGGTCATCAAAAATACTTGTAAATCACTTTCTGCCATCATTTCTTTCATTTCTGTTGGATCCATGTCATGTTTTGTATCCCAGATTAGTTTTTTAAATTCTTCTATTTTATCTTCCTTATCATATAGTTGCTGTCCAAGTTCTGAAATATCCTTGCGTATTTTTTTTACTGTCTTATCTAAATATGCTTTTTCAAGTTCAATAGCATGTTGACTAAGTTTCACTTTATCATCTCCAATCTATAAAATATTATACAACACTGCAAAAAACGACCATTCCAAAATGGAAGGGGTCGTCTTGTTTGTTATGCAAGAAAAAATTGTCGTATGGACAAAATATAACATAAAAAAATATGTTTGTCTATACATATTTTTATTTTTTATTATTTTTAAGTAAACATATTTAAAGATTTAAATTTGATTTAGGATTTAAATTTAAATCTGCAAATACATTGTTTTTATATAAGAAATATCCCACTGCTGCAATCATAGTAGCATTATCGGTGCAGTATTTCATATCTGGACACGAAAAATCTATATTATTGTCTATACATAATTTAGTTAATGCTTCTCTTAGGGATTTATTCGCAGAAACTCCTCCAGCCATTATTAATCTATTTACTTTATAATCTTTAAGAGCTTTTAATGTTTTTTTTGTTAAAGTTTCTACAACAACGTCTTGAAAAGAACAAGCTAAATTTTCCTTATTTATAGAATGACCTCTTTGTATTTCATTATGATATAAATTTATTACAGCGCTTTTTAAACCACTAAAACTAAAATTATAACTATCATCATTCAATGGAATTGGTAAATTATATGTATGTTTACCTATATGTGCCAGTTTATCTACTTTTGGACCACCAGGATATCCAATGTCAATAACACGTGCTACTTTATCATAACATTCACCTACTGCATCATCTAATGTTGCACCTATCTTTTTGAATTTTAAATGATCTTCCATGTATATTAACTCTGTATGTCCACCACTCACTACAAGTCCAATCAAAGGAAATTCCATTTTTTTTGTTAAATTATTAGCATATATGTGTCCGGCCATATGATTAACAGGTATCAATGGTTTATCATATACATACGCTAGAGTCTTCGCAGCCTCTACTCCAACTAATAATGATCCAATCAAACCTGGTCCTTCAGTGACCGCAATAGCGTCTATATCTTCCATACTCATATTAGCTTTTCTCAAACATTCTTCAATAACAATAGTTATATTTTTAACATGTTCTCTTGAAGCTATTTCTGGAACCACACCTCCATAATTAGTATGGATATCTATTTGAGATAATATAATTGTTGCAATATCTTCACAACCATTCTTAACAATAGAACAACTAGTTTCATCACAACTACTTTCTATTCCTAATATAAAAGTATCTTTCATCTACATCATCTTTCTTTCCATCAATATTCCATCTGTTCCGTTATAATATTTTTTTCTAATAGCTACCTCTTTAAATCTATATTTTTTATATAAATTAATAGCGATACTATTATTACTATTTACCTCTAAAGTTATATTTTTAATATTATGATTATTAGAATAAATAATCAACTTGTCCATCAGTAATTTACTATATCCTTTTCCTTGATATTCTTTTTTTATATTTATATTAACAATCTCTATTTTATCATAAATTTCAAAAATATTAAGAAAACCAATTATTTTATTCTTTTGAAATAAAATAAAATATTTATTAAATGGGTTATTAGCAAATTCTATTTCTATATTCCTATTTTTAAACACTTCAGGAAATAACTTGATAAGTTCTTGAAAAGTGTTATCAACATATTTTGTGAATATTTTAATTTCCTCCATTTTTATTTTCCTCAGCTTCTGTTAATTTCAAATATAGAGGATTTATATTATGTGAATTTTCACATTCTTTATTTTGAAATTTGTTTACTATTCGTAATAAATCAGGATCATATGCAGTAATATTTCTATCATTAATATCTGTTTCATTAGAAATGATCTCATATTCTCCATCTAAATGGGAAATACATTCTAGTATATATTCATTAGTTGCATACTTGTTTTCTACTATTACATTATTATTTTTATCATAAATTGAAAAATAAGAACTATTTCTTCTAGCGTCAATTACCGGTATTTTATAAATATCTTTATTATTTGATACAGCCATTGCGTCTAGACTACTTATTGTAGTGATTGGAATATTCATGCTCCAAGCTATAACTTTGGCAATAGTTACTCCTATCCTAATTCCAGTAAATGAACCAGGCCCATTTACAATTATGATTTTATTTATATGTTTAGGTTTTATATTAACATCATTCATCATTTCTGTAATATACTTCAAAGCCTCAACAGACATGTTTTTTCCTAAATTTTGTTTTACTTCAGTTAATACTTTGTTTTCCTTTATAATTCCAGCATATAAAAAACTAGATGTAGTATCTAGATATAAAATCGTCATAATACAGCCTCACAAAGTTCCTCGTATTTTGAACCTTTAGGTATTATTGTAATAATTCTAGTATTTTCATCTATAATCTTAAACTTAATTCTTAAATAATTTTTTGGTAGATAATCTCTTATAGTATCTGCCCACTCAATTATAACAACTCCGCCTTTTTTATAGTATTCTTCAATACCTAGATTTTCTACATTACCATCTAAACGATATACATCCATATGATATAAAGGTAATTCTCCTGAATCATATTCTTTTATAATATTAAATGTCGGAGATGTTACAGGTTCTGTAATTGCCATTGCTTGTGCAAAACCTTTAGTAAACAATGTCTTTCCACTACCTAAATCCCCCTCTAAGCAAATAACCATATTTTTAAATTTTTCTGATTCAAAGTTTTGTGCTAATTCAATAGTATCTTGCTCTGAATATGTTGTAATTTTATAATCCATTTCTATCACCAAATTAATTATAGCAAAAAAAAAATAAGTTATACAACTTATTTAAATCTTTTTTATAAATTTTACATAATTTTATAAATAAAAAAAATTCTTGGCAACGTCCTATCTTCGCTTACACTATTTTCAGCGTTAATGAGCTTAACTTCTGTGTTCGGTATGGGAACAGGTGTACCCTCATCACTATAGTCACCAAGAAAATATATGAGAAATAATTCTCTGAAAACTTAGATAATATCGATTCATCAAATTATAAATAATGGTTAAATCCTCGATCTATTAGTATCAGTCAGCTCAACATGTCACCATGCTTCCACCTCTGACCTATCAACCAGATAGTCTTTCTGGGATCTTACTTTATAAAAAATGGGAAAACTCATCTTGAAGTTGGCTTCCCGCTTAGATGCTTTCAGCGGTTATCCATTCCCTACATAGCTACTCTGCACTGCAGCT
>JBJEXX010000065.1:0-3032 GCA_051886215.1 Bacilli bacterium
AAAATTAAATTAGTTGATGATTTAGAAGAAACTGTTATAGGATTCCTAAATAGTAAAGATGGTGGAAATATCTATATTGGTGTTGATGATAATGGCAATGTAACTGGATTAAAAAATAATATAGATTTACTTCAACGACAAATAAAGGATAGGATAATTTCTAATATTGAACCGTCTGTTTTGGGACTTTTTGATATAGAAATATTAGAAGAAGATAATAAAAAATATTTAAATATTATTGTTGCTAGAGGATTAGAAAAACCATATCATCTAAAAGGTATGGGAATGACTAGTGATAGTTGTTTTATTAGAGTTGGAAGTTCAAATGAAAAAATGGATGAGCATTTAATAAATAAATTATTTAGGGAAAGAACAAAGAATTCTCTTAAAAATATTATTTCTCCTAAGCAAGATTTAACTTTTAGAGATTTGAAAATTTATTATACTGAAAAGGGATTTGATGTTGGAGATAACTTTGAAAAACAATTAGATTTCTTTACTGCTGATGGTAAATATAATTATGTAGCATATCTTTTAGCAGATGAAAATAGAGTTTCAATTAAAGTAGCTAAATATGCTAGTGATGATGTGGATGAACTTATGGAAAACTATGAATTTGGATATTGTTCTTTGATAAAAGCAACACATAGAGTTTTAGAGAAGTTTATAACTGAAAATAAAATATTTGCTAAAATTACTTATCCAGAAAGAAAAGAACAACCTATGTATGATTATAAAGCAGTAAGAGAAGTTATTATAAATGCAATAGTTCACAATGATTGGTCTAATGAATACCCACCTAAATTTGAGTTTTTTAGTGATAGATTAGAAGTTTCCTCTTTTGGTGGAATACAAAATGAATTTACAGAAGAAGAATTTTTACAAGGATATTCAGCTCCTAAAAATCCTGAATTAATGAGAGTATTTAAAGACTTAGAATTAGTTGAACACTTAGGAACAGGAATTAGAAGAATATTGAAAAGATATGATAAAAGTATATATCATTTCTTTCCACATTTTATAAGAGTAAGTATTAAATATAATCAAAATGAATTTGAATATAATAATCAAAATATTAAGAGAATAACATATTCGGACTTAACAAAGGTTCAAGAAGGAATAATTGGTTTAATTGAAGATAGACCAAATATAACTCAAGAAGAAATGTCTAATTTATTAGGAGTAACATCAAGAACTATTAGAAATCATATTAAATACTTAGTTGATAATGATTATATTAAAAGAATTGGAGCCGACAAAAATGGAAAATGGATTGTGACGAAAGGAAAGAGTGATAAAAATGAATGAAAAAGTTGTTTTGATAACTGGTAGTGCAAGAGGTATTGGAAAGGCAACTATATTAGAATTTGCTTCTAAAGGTTATAATGTCATAATTAATTATAATAATAGTGAAAAAGAGGCATTTGATTTAAAGCAATCTGTTGAAACGAAATATAAAGTTAAAGCATTAGCAATTAAAGCAGATGTATCAAATGAAACCGAAGTTAAAAATATGATTTCAGAAATAATTAATAAGTTTAACAAAATAGATGTTTTAGTAAACAATGCTGGTATTGTTTATGATAGAAATTTTGATGAGATTACTATTGACGAATTTAAAAGAACCTTAGAAGTTAATGTTATTGGTGCATTTATTGTATCAAGAGAAGCATCTAAATATATGAAAAAAGGAAGTTCAATAGTAAATGTTTCATCTACTAATGGAACAAAAACTATTTCTCCAGAATGTTTGGATTATAATATTTCAAAGATAGGTTTACAAAGTTTAACTAGAGATTTAGCTTTTCAATTTAAACAAAATATAAGAGTAAATGCTATTGCTATTGGTTGGGCAGATACAGATATGAATAAAGATTTACCTAGAGAATATATTGAAGAAGAAACACAAAAAATTTATTTAGAGAGATTTGCACATCCAAGTGAAATTGCAAAAACAATATATTTTTTAGCAAGTGATGAATCTAGTTATGTTAATAGTGAAATAATAAATATTGATGGAGGTTATTGTTAAAATGAATTTATTTGATTATACTGAATTAATTAATGATAAACCAATTCATATTGCTACAATAAATTCTAATAATAATCCCAATTTATGTGTGGCATCTGATGTTAGAGTTATTGATAAGAATAAGATTATTATTTCTGTAAATGAAATGAATAATACACAAAAAAATATACAATACAATGATAATGTAGTAATAACTGCCTTTAATAATGATTGGGTTGGATTGAGACTGTATGGTAAAGCCATATTTTATAATGATGGTGAATACTATGATTTTTGTAAAAATACTTTCTTTTCAAATAATGAAGTAACACCATTTGGTGCTACAAAACCTAAAGGAGCAATTGTTGTAACATTAGATAAAATAGAAGATTACAAGTAAGGAGTTGATAGATTTATGAAAAGTAATTATTTTATAATACATGGAAGTTTTGGAAATCCATTTGTTAATTGGTTTCCATATTTAAGAAAAGAAATAGAAAAGAAAGAATTGGGAGTTTATACACCAGATTTTCCAGTTGGTGTTGGCTATCAAAATTATACAAATTGGTCTAAGTTATTAAAAATTTATTTGGATGCAGGACTATTAAATGAAAATTCAACTATATTTGCACACTCTATTGCACCTATTTTTATTTGTAAATTTCTAGTTGAGAATAAAATTAAAGTTAAGAGATTGGTTTTTGTTTGTGGATTCAATAATTATCTTGGCATTGATGAAGATTATGATGCTGTTAATGAGAGTATGTATTTTGATAATCTTGCTGATGTTAAAAATTATTGTTCCGATATTGTTTGTTTCTATTCTGATAATGATCCTTATGTTAAATATGAAGCTGAAAAAGAATTTGCTGATACCATAACTGAAAATCAAATTGTGATTTCTGGTGGAGGACACTTAAATTCTGAAAGTGGTTATACGAAGTTTAAAGAATTGTTAAAATATTTATGATAAACAAAATAAAAAAAGTGAGAATATGCGATATATAAATATCAAACATAT
>JBJEXX010000066.1:0-2994 GCA_051886215.1 Bacilli bacterium
TAGAAGGAAGTCAAATAACAAGTACAACAAATGTATTTAAAGAAGGAACAGTTGCATATACAACATATCAAAACGAAACAATACAAGGAAGAAGTAGTAAAACAAAACTATTAAAACCATTTGATTCAACAACAGAAACAAGTGGATTATATACATATCCAGATATGGAAGGAGGAACAACATACTATTATAGAGGAACAGAAGTAAATAACTATGTAAGTTTTGGAGGACTTACATGGAGAATAGTAAGAGTATTAGAAGATGGAAGTGTAAGACTAATACTAGATGATAAAATAGACAATACAACATATAGATATAATAGTCAATATGATAATCCTTCATACGTAAAATATTCTACAAGTGATATAAAAGGAGTAGTAGACAATTGGTATAATACGAATTTAACAAATTATGATAAATATATAAAAACAAGTACATATTGTAATGATACAAGAGAAGACAATGATAATACTATGGCAAATTATTTAATTTCATCAGGAGCAGCAACAAATGTATACGGAATATACGCGAGAGGAACATTAGATACTGAATTTGATGTTAATGCAGACCATACAGATGAAGAATATATGGCATGGTATGATTCATTTGCTTTTAAACCAAATTTAAGCTGTAACGAAGAAGATAAAGTAGAAAGTAAAACAGCCTTATTAAGCGCAGATGAGTATGTACTTGCAGGAGGAGGAATGGGATCTTCAATTAATAATTATTTAGTAAAAGCAGATTATTATTGGTGGACAATGTCGCCGGCCTTTTTCAATGGTGATGCATATGTAAACTATGTGAGTGGTGATGGCTTATTGCACTACAGTTATGTGAACATCGACCGCGCGGTTCGTCCAGTTATCACTCTAAAAGCTACAACAACTATTAGCTCTGGAAGTGGAACAAATATTGACCCTTATATAATTAGATAAGTAAAGTTTTAAAATGCTCCGTCATTTTAAAACAAATAAAAAATATTGGGATTATCTGCAAATTAGTAGTGGCGCTCCTGAGGTTTGCGCCGGCCTTATTCAATGGTAATGCAAATGTAAACAATGTAAATAGTGATGGCTTATTGAACAACAATAATGTAAACAACAACAACGCGGTTCGTCCAGATTCCTTTTAAGACTCAGATAATTTGGCTATGGCTAAACTTTTATGAAGAATTAGGAAAGGAAACAAGGTAATTCCATTGATTTATATCATAAAAATATAGTGTAGAAGTGTTATGACTATATAGTTAATATATATTTTTAATGCTATATCTGCACTTTTTTGTTGGAGGAAAAATGGATAATTTCAAATTACTGATAAATACAGAGAAAACTATAGAATATATTAATAATGTTTTAATAAATTTTCCAAAAAAGGAAAGAATATTAAAAGATAATATAGAAAAAACTATGTATGTTATAATTGAATGCATTTTTAGTTATAAAATTAATTCTAGTAGTAAGATTAAAATGAAAAATTTAAATGATTTATTAATAAAATTATCTATGCTTGATTTTTATATTAGAACTAGTTATTTTAAAAAATTAATTAATGAAAGAAAATATGAAGTTATTAGTAATTATATTTTAGAAATAAGAAAAATTTGTTATGGTGTAATAGAATATGAAAAACAAAATAAAGTATGATGATTTATTAAAAATAGATTATTTATATGAAATGTATTATATAATTAGAAAAAATACCAAACATCGAGAAAAAATATTTAAATACGAGTTATTTTTATCATCTAATTTAATTAATATTTTAAATAAATTAAAAAATAGAAGATATGTGCATAATAAATATAATATATTTTTAATTAAAGATCCTAAATATAGAATTATTATGAGTGAAAAATTGGATGATAAGATAGTTAATCATTTTGTAAGTAAATATATTTTATCTTATAATATTGAACATAGATTGCTTGATTGTAATGTTGCTACACGTGTAAATAAAGGTACAAAAGAAGCATATAGGTTATTTAAAAAATATATTAATAAAGCAAAGTTAAATTATGATAATTTATATGTTTTAAAATGTGATATAAAAAAATATTTTTATAATATTAATCATAAAATTCTAATGAAAAAATTAAGCAAAATAATTTATGACAAAGATTGCTTAAACATAATAAAACATATAATAAGTACCACTGATTATGAATATGTAAATGAAGAAATAGAAAAAATAGTTAATTTTGAAAAAAATAATATTTTGAAAAAGAATATTAGTTTAAAAGATAAAAATAATTTATTATCCAGTTTAGAAAACATTCCTAAATATAGACCGGGTTATGGTTTACCTATAGGTAATATGACAAGTCAAATATTAGCTATATTTTATTTAAATGAGTTAGATCATTTTATTAAAGAAAAATTAAGAATTAAAGGGTTTGTTCAATATATGGATGATTTTATTTTAATTCATCATGATAAAAATTATTTAAAATACTGTTTAGAAGAAATCAAAAAATTTTTAAAAAATAAATTGGATTTAGAACTTAATAATAAAACCAATATTTATGATATGAAGCATGGTGTTAATTTTTTAGGATATAGATTTATTTTAAAAAACAAGAAATTAATAATAAAAATAAGAAATGATTCTAAAAAGAGAATTAAGAAAAAATATAAATATCTTTCAGTTAATAATTATGAAAAATTTTTAAGAGTAAAGGCTAGTTATAATGGATATTTAAAGATGGCTAATACAAATAGTCTAAATAAAACATTAGAAAAATATTAATATTATACTTTACATTACCAATACAATTATAGAAATAAATACAAGGATCAAGATAAACAAATAAATTTGTCCTTGTATTTATTTTTATATTCTCCGAAAAAAGTTAAGAAGTAACTTCCCGTTGATATGAAAACGGGAACTTAAGTAAATAATTTAGCTTTTTTGTTTACACTCTAATATAAAAAAAATTAAGGGAATTTGTCAACCTTTTAGACACTTTTTATAGAGGGTATTAGCTATTTTTAT
>JBJEXX010000067.1:0-2956 GCA_051886215.1 Bacilli bacterium
ATCTATTTCATATTATTTTTTAACCATTCATCTAAATCCTCTTTTTTATTATCACTATATTTATTTTTAGTATTAATTGTTTCAGAATTCTTAAGAATTTCTTTTCGTTGTTTTTTTGAGTCAGGAGTAGCATATATCTCAGTTGAGGAAATTGTACTATGACCTAAAAATTCTTTAACATATAAAAGTGGTGTACCATTATTGTAAAGATGTGTTGCTTTAGTATGACGAAACGAATGTGGAAAATAATTATCTTTAAAATAATTTGGATACTTTATTTTTAAATCATTAACTAAAGTAGTTATTATCTTATTAATGCTATTTCTATAATATTTTTTCTTTTGTGATGAATAAAAGAAGTAATCATCCCCATAATTTGTATAAACTTCTTTTAAATACTTGTTGATAAGTTTTACTAACTCTTGACTAATAGGTACAATTCTAGTTTTATTACCTTTACCATATAAAATAATACTAGCATTTTCAGATAAATTTAAATCACTTAACTTAATATTTATAAACTCTGATACTCTAGCACCAGTTTCATAGAGTACACAAATCATAGTTAGTTTCTTTAAATCTTTATTATTATTTAAATAATTTATCATTATTTTTATCTCATCTTCTATAAAATATGATATCATTTTATTAGGAACCTTTTTATTCTTAATACTAAGTATTAGAACACAAGTGTCAAACAAATTTGGTTCGTTTGACTGAACATACTTGTAAAATGACTTAACACAAGCAAGTCTTTGGTTCCTTGTTTGAATTGAAACATTTCTATTTGTTTCCAACCAATCTAGAAATTGAATAATTACTTCTTTAGTGATTGTTTCAATTTCTATTTTATTTGGTTTTATATTTTTTTCTTCATTTATAAATTCTAATAATAAATGAAATGTAGTTGAATATGAACTTCTAGTATTCTTTGAATAATTACATTCACCAATTATATAAGTAGTAAGAAAATCTTGAACTAATTTACTAAATCTATTAGCCATTTAAATCAACTCCTTCATATAAACTTTTAGAAAAAGTATTATTAGTATCAATAAGTTTCTTTTTATTATAATCAGTAAAATGTAGATAATATTCAGTCTCAGTAATATATTTATGTCCCATATATTTATATAAATAAACTATAGCAACATTTTCATCATAACCTTTTTCTAGCATTTGATTTAATGACTTATTACAAAATATATGACGAAGATCATGAAGATGAGCATTGATATTCAAATTACATAGTTTTAATATTCTTTTATAATATTTTCTTAATGAATTTGTATTAATATTATCGAATAATAAAGCATCTTTAATTTTGAATAATTCAATATAATCTTCTAAACATTTTTTCATAGAATTAGAAAATACCACTAACCTTGAAACATGTCTTTTTGAATTGATGATATTAATTGTGTTTTCATCAAAATTAATATCATCTATATTTATCTTAATTACTTCAGAAACCCTTAATCCACAAGCATATAGCAACCTAAATAATATTGAATATGAATAATATAATTTATAATACTTTTTATCTATATATTTATTTTTATATTCATCCATAGTTTGAAATAATATGTTTATTTCATTATCACTAAATATAGTAGGCTTATAGTTATTAATAAAGTTAAACTTCTTATCTTTATAATAGATATCTTTATATTCATTAGAGATTAGAAACTTACAAAAATCTTTAGTAACACCATATTGTCTTGCATAATTTTCACCAACCATATTATTTCTTTCAATTAGTTTAAAGAATGTTTTTTTAGTTATTTTCTTAGTTTTGAGTTTTAAGTTATATAAGATATTATCTATATATTTCAATCTAAATATTTCGTTTTCGTATTTTAATCCAGAACTTCTTTTATACTTAACAAAATAATTAAGTTCATCTTTAAAAATACTTTTAAAATCATAATTATTTAACATAAGGTACCTCCAAGGCAAGTTCTTTAAGTTTAGAAGTGTCTATATCTAAATAATACATTGTTGTTTCAATATCTTTGTGACCTAGTATATTTGAAATAGAATATAACGATATATTTTCACTTAAAAGTGATTTACTAAAACTATGTCTAAGACTATGAAATCCATGTTTTCTACCATTAATATCTACACTGGCTTTGATAAAATAATTTTTAACTATGTATTTATGTGTTTTAAGTTTTGTGTTTTGAATATATGGTTTAGTCATAGTTATAAATATATAATCTAAATCAGTATCATTAGGTCTAACATTTTTTAAATAGTCTAAAAGTGGATATTTTACTTTATCAATTAATGGTAATGTTAATTTATTATCAGTTTTATATTGAATGATTGAAATTGTATTTGTATTAAAATTAATATTACTTAATTTTAGATTAACAACATCACTTATTCTTAACCCTAAGTAACAAATAAAACTTAATATTAAATAATCTTCTTTACCTTTTTTAGTTCTAATATCAATAACATTTAACAATTTAGTAATTTCTTCTTTTGTATAATAAGTTCTTATATTAGTTTTACGATGCCAAACTATTTTTGGTAATACCATATCACCAGATATTTTAGACAAATTATTATTATGCATCCAATTTAGAAATAATTTAATTTGAAACTTATTATTATCTTTATAAGAAATTGACCAGTCTAGTTTAGAACAATCATTAATATAGTTAATAATATCCTCATTAGTAAAAGATTTAAAAGTTTTATTGTTATTTACTAAATATCTTTCTAAAAAAACAATATACATTAATTTTAAAGTAATGGTATTAGGCTTATTATTTAAATCAATTAAATACTGATAATATTGCTTAAATACTTTGTTATTTAAGGCATTATTAGAAATATCATCTCCTTTCTCTACAAAATTTTGACTTACTTTATATAAGTCTTTGAACTGTATTGTACTCATTTTATCTACCTCCTTATTTTATGAATACAATACAATTTTATC
>JBJEXX010000068.1:0-2930 GCA_051886215.1 Bacilli bacterium
ATTCTCCTGCTAACATTTTCTCTTTTTCTGTCATAAAAATTTCCTCCAATCATAATAAAAAATTACTATATATCGCTCTGTTTATGCTAAAGATATAACTGTAATAAATTGATTAAAATTATCACAATTAATCTTTCTCATTTTATCATTTATAATCTCTATTTCTTCGTTATTAAAACAAATTTGCTTTCTTTTTGTTTTTCCCTCATTTGAATAATTACTTAATTGCTCTTGATTTATTTCCTTATCATAAATACAACTTCTAATATACTCACTAAAACTCTCTACTCCGTAATCAACAATTTTTTGCTCTATTAAAGAATATTCTTCAGGACTAAACCTTAATTGCTTTCTATTTTGTCTTGTTCTGCTTTCTTCTCTAATTTGATTTTCTCTATAGTCATAAGGTCTATATCTGTATTGATATGGTCTTGAACTGTTACACATTATCTCCACTCCTTACTCTTTATAATAACGATAGTATATCATAATTCAAAAAAATTAACTAGAGAACATACTTTTATTTATTAAATTATTAAAAGTTGCAAGTATTCCAATCTCAAAATAAATATCTTTCAAATAACTCCTTACTGTGCTTTTAGAAACATATAATTCATCTGCAATAATATCTTCAGGAATATTACCAAAAAACTTATATTCAACTATTTTCAGTTTTGTTTTATCACATTTTCTAAAATCCTGAAGTATAGTATCAATTAATTCCTTCCACTTTTTATATTCATTTATTTTGCTATCTATACTAATATTTTTTATTACTTGCCCTTCAGTTGCTCTACTAATTTTATTTTTACTTCTTATTGAAGAATTTATATCTCTACCTTCAGTAGTATCTTTTTCTAATTCTAACTCATTTATTAATCTATCATATATTGGATATTCATATAATTTTTTTCTAATAATCTTTTTTACCTTTTTAGTAACCACTTTGTACCTCCTAAAATAAAAAAATCACAACTCTTTAGTTGTGTTACATATCTAAATCCATTTCATCTTCTTCAGTATTTGCTGAAGTAAAATTATTATTTTCATATAAACTATCTAAAAATTCTTTAGGATATTCTCTTTGTTCATAATTATTAAAGTTTTTATTTTTAGTAGCTTTTTTATCTTTTCTTGCCTCCAATTCTTCCACTCTTATAATTACCCATCTTTTTATTGTTGCATAATCGCTTTCATACTCTACTCCCTTTGATTTCTTATATAAAGATAATTCTTCAATACATTTTTTAGTTTTGTTTTCTCCGTATTCTTCTAGTAATTTTTTATATTCATAATCATAAAGAAATACATTTTCATTAAACTTTTCTTTGCTGACTGTGTGTGTATTTATATTATTATCTATTATATTATTATCTTTGACTTTTTCATCAATACCCTCTTGATTTTTTAGTATATAGGGGTATTGATTATTTAGTCTATAGGGTACATCATTTGGAAATATTCTCCTACAAATTATCTCTTTTTTCTCGTTTCTCATTATATCTACAAAAACATAATTATTCCTTCTTAAATCAGTTATCCATCTTGAAACTGTTACAGGATCTACTCCTAACTTTTCTCCTAAATATTTATTAGAAGCATAACAATATCCTTCTTTATTTGATAGTGCTGTTATAAGAGCATAAAGTAATTTTTCATTGGGTTTTAGTCGTTCATTAAATAGAACAGTAGCAGGTATTACTGCATAATATCCTATTCTTTGTATCTCTTCATCTTTCACAATGGCTATCACTTTCCTTTCCTGCAATTATACAAGCATATAATATCAAGCTTATATTTGCTCCTACTATTAGTCCTATAATTAATCCTATCCAAAACATTTTTATTACCTCCATATTTAAACCAAATTTCTCATTTTCGCATTTTTATACACGAACTCAATTAACTTGTCCTTTATTATTTTTTGTTTCTTAAAATCGAATTTAAGAGTTTCCTCAATCTCATCTTTAGATTGCTTTTGAAAATATTTTAGATTTATAAAATCATAATATTTCGGATATTTTTGCAACAAAAAAGCAAGTACCTTTTTTATAAGTACTTGCCATCTCTTAAATTCTAGTATTTTTTTATTTTCTATTATCTTAATAACTTGATTTTCTAAAGTATTATTGCATACTGTTATTCCTTTTCTCCATGCACTCCCACTTACATTAACACTATTTATCAAGCCATCTTTTATCTCATCAATTAGTTTATCTATATTACTATAGTTATATAAATAATACTCTATCTTTTTGTAATCATTTTTATTCATACTGCCCTATTCCTCCTTCTAGTAATTTTTCTAGTTCAAGAAATAGGTAATCTTCATCTATCTCATACATATTATTTTCAATAAAATTCATTATTGTATCTTTTATGTAATTGTCATTATATAGCTCAAAGTCATTTATATAGTCTCCTAATTCTTTCTTATTATATGCTAATATAGAATTGCATATAATATCAACTTTATCTTCAGCATTATAAATTGCAATTTCTATTTCTTCTAGTATTTGTTCAAATAGCTCTAACATATTATTTAATTCTTCTATTTGTGTTATTCCATCTTGTGACATCCTAAGCCATTCCATAAAGTAATAATCCTCAATATACTCATCATATTCTTCATATATATTTTCTAATTTATATGATATTCTTTTTAATCTTGCAATTTTGTTTATTTCATTAATTAATTTATCAATTTTCCCTTTATACATATAAAACCTCCAAAAAAAATAATCCCAAATGCCTTGAGATTACTTAGTATATTTCACTTCACTTTAATATTATTTCTTTCCCTTTATTTTCCCTTTATGAAACAAATTTTAATGATTTTTAACGGTTTTTAATGTACTTAAATGGATTACTTCAAAATTTATAAAAGTCCCTATTTTTCAACGAAAATGGGACTTTTCAGTGGTTGCGGG
>JBJEXX010000069.1:0-11952 GCA_051886215.1 Bacilli bacterium
ATTATATAACTTGTATTTTCTCTTAAAATTTTCCAACATTTACTTTACTTCATCCTTCTATAATTATACAAAAACAAAAAAACGACCTAAGTCGTTTATTTTTAAATGGCGTCCAATTAGGGATTCGAACCCCAGACCCACGCCTTAGAAGGGCGTTGCTCTATCCAGCTGAGCTAATTGGACATTAATTAACTGCAACTGAATTGATTATATACCATATTTTTAAATTATTCAATATCTTTTATAGATTTTTTTAAAATTTCTTTATCATTTACTTTAAATATGATCTCATTTATATCATAATTATCAAATATTGAAAAACATATAGTATTAATTACATCATTATCTATAGTTTTTTCTTTATTTAAAATAGAATCATTAAAATTAAGTATCATTGTATATCCTTCTAAGGAATGATTTAATAATTTAGTATTTTGATTAACCTTACTTATTAAATTACTTTCATATATATATTCATTTGCAAGTGATTCAATAATAACCTCAACTTTTTCTTTAGTTAAGTTTAAATATTTAGTAACTGGTACATAGTAACTATTATTATCAATCTCATCTATATAATAAATCACAATATTATCAATATTATCTCTACTTCTAACTTCATAAGTTTTATTTATTCCTATATTTCTAGAAAGTTCTCCACTAATATCAACATCATTAATATTATCTAATTGTTTGCCTTCTATTTTTATAATAACTTTTTCGATTTCTTCTAAATCAGTAATACTATATACAATAGACTCAATCATTTTATCAGTTAAGTATTTATTTTGATTTAAAATTTCTTTAGAAAAATCTATAGTCGCTACATCTTTATTTATTTCAATATTATTGATTTCAGTATCTTTAGGAATAGTTGCGTATAATCCATCTGGTAAATAATTACAATCACAAATAGTAAGTTCATTTAAAATATTTTTTATTTTATTTTTTAGGGAAGCTCCATCTAAAATAATCGCATGTTTTACTAAAAAATTATTATCATTAAATAAATATATATTGTTGTTACCAAGTCCAGTTATATATTCTATTTCTAATGAAGTAGCTTTAACTTCTTCTGTTTGGTTAGTAGTTGGAATCATATATACCATAAGTAATATTAAAAGAGAAGAGGTAGTAATAATAATTTTTCTAAAAGCTTTTTTCTTAAGCATAATAATCACCAATAAATCATATGAAAAAACGTACTAAAATAGTACGTTTATAAAGAAATTTCATTTAATTTTAATAATTCTACAACTGCCGCAGCACGTCCCTTAACTCCAAGTTTTTGAATAGTATTAGAAATATGATTTCTAACTGTCTTTTCACTGATTAAAAGTTCTTCTGCAATATCTTTGGTTGTTTTGTTTTTTACTAATAAATCAAATACTTGTTTTTCTCTAGGTGTTAAAATTCTATTCATCTGTTTCACCTCAATACACAAATAATACATAAATATACATAGTATTTTATGTATTATAAAGCAATAGGTGTAGGTATATAACTATTAACTATTAAAAGTTACAGTTATATATTTTTGTTCATCATATTCTTCTTGAATAGCACGCATTATATTATTGGCAAGGGTAGGAGAATCCTCTTTAGAATTAGTAGTTACTGAAATATTATCATTATCAATTTTAATAAAGCAAGTAATTTTAAAATTCTTTTTAATTTTATTTTCTAAATCTTCTTCTTTAGAAGATAATTCGGTTAAATATTTAATCTGTTCATAATTATTATTTTTTTCTTCACTTGTTATATTTTTACTTTCCATTTCTTTTTGAAGTTTATCAATTTCTTGTTGACGTTCTTCATCTAATGTTACTCTCATAGCGCTTAAAGTATCACTTTCTTCAATAGTTGCGTCTGTTTCTTCTTGTTCTTCATTTTGATAATTGCTATTGTTTGTAAGTAATAATTCATTAGGCATTGTAATGTAATAAATACTTAGTACTAATATTAAACTAAATAATGTTAAAAACCATAAACTTTTTTTATTAATCATAAATATTTCCTCTTTTCTAATAAACTATATTAAAAAAGAAAAAGAAATATTCTATCTTTTTCCATTTGGCATCAATATTTTTATTTTTTTATTAGTTTGATAAGTTAAAGTATTATTAATTTTATCTAAATTAGCATTAGCTTTATCTCCATCATTATCTATATCATAACTTGGTAAATCATGAAAAGTAAATTTAATATTATCAGTTTGAATAATATCTACAAAATCACTATATTTTCTTAAATCAATTTTCCCCATTAAGTATTGTGGGAAAATTTCCATAAAAGCTTTAGGAGTAATTTTCTTTAATAATAATACTTCAAATATACCATCAGTAGGATCAGCATAAGGATGAAGTTTTACTCCAGCACTTTCAATAAAATTTGATATCATACCTAGAAAACAATTAGTATCTTGTTCTTTACCATCTATTTCTATAGTAGTATTTAAATGTTGTATTTTTGTAAAATCAGGTGCCGCGGTGGCAACATAAGCAAGATGACCTAATTTTTTCTTTAATTTCGGATCTGTTACAAAAGGTACATGAGCTAAATAGCCAAAAGCTGAAATATAGGCGAAAGTTTTATCATTCATTTTTAACATATCAACATTCTGAATAGTACTTTCTGTAAGTAATTTTTCTAAACTTTTTAAAGGTTTATTTTTATATAAATTAAAATTTGTAGCCATATCATTAGTAGTACCAACAGAAAGATGAGCGTATACTGCATTTTGTTTTATTTCACCAAAAGCTTTATAAGCTTCACTTACAGTTCCATCCCCACCTAAAGTAATAATTAAATCTCTATCATTGTTTTCTTTTACTAAATCTATCAAATGTCCTGGATGCTCACTTTTACAAAATTTAATATCCGCACCATGATTTAGTTCATCTATCATTAAATAAGCTCTTTTTAATGTTTCTTCATTAAATTTTGTTGCCTTAGGATTATATATTAAAGCGCAACTATTAAAATTAAAATCGTTCATAATTACCCCCAACAAGAATTAATATAATTTTAGTTTACAAGATAAAGTAGATTTTTGCAAATCATTTATTATAAAAAATAAATATTTAAAAGAATTAAAATAAATTGAGACTAAAATTAAAATTTTGTTGTTTACATCTTAAATTCTAAAAAGTTAACTAAAAGTTGACAACGGGGGGGGTTATTTTATAATAAATTTGTAAATTAGAAGAATAAAAAGTTTGCGAATGGTTAATTATAAAAACATAAGCATATTAATATTTTATAATTAAACAAGAAAGTAGGATGATAGAAGTATGAACAATGAAAATAAGCAAATTACAAAAAGGAATAAAATAATAAAAGTAACAGCACTATTAGGATTATTCTTATTAGTATTTGGAGTAAGTTATGCATTATTTAGTGTAGTATTAGAAGGAACAAAGAAAAATAAAATCACAACAGGAACATTATCGTTAAAAATAACAGATATAGAAGGAAATGAGGAAACAGAGGGATATGGAATAAATTTAGATAATGCAGTACCAATTTCTGCAGAAGAAGCTCTAAATACAGTAGAGCCATATGAGTTTATTATAGAAAATAATGGTAGTATTGATGCAGAATATGAATTATATATAGAAACAAGTGATGATACGACATTAAGTGCATCTGCGATTAAATATTATTTAACAAGAATTGATTTAACAGCAACTGCAGAAGTTCTAAGTATGAGTAATATGGACTCATCAAAAGAAGCAATAGAACCAACAAAAGAAGATGAAACATTGGGAAATTTAGAATCATTTAATATTACAAGAATATTAGAAAGAGTAAAAACAACTAAAGAAGCTAAAACTGTTTATAAGTTAGATATGGGTACAATACCAAGTAAACAAAAATATAAATATAGTTTAAAAATGTGGGTAGCGTATGCCGCAGATAATAACGCAATGGATAAAACATTTGAGGGAAAGTTAAAAATATATGGAAATCAAACAACAAAAGATTCTGCATATGTAGTAGAAAAAGTAGATCTTACTTCATATTGTGATTATTTATCTACAATTCCTGGTTATAAAATATACGCAAAAAGATATTCAGATAATTCAATTAGATTTCAAGGATTTGGAGATTTGACTAATGAAATGCGTAATGATATTGAATACCAAAAATTATTATCGAATAGTATTTTTACTTCACAATTTTTAAATGATATTAATACTGAACTTGCTAAAGATGGCATAGATCCATATGATAATTTTCTGACATTCATAATTGATTGGGAAAATCTAACATTAAGTAGTGACGTTGAAACGGCAATTAATAATATTGTTGATAATGCGGAATCTTATCATCAAGATTATGATGTTTACATAGAAGATGGAATTGTTAGAATACCTTCACAATTTGGTGGAGATCCTACTAGACTATATATATCTACAACTGTTCATGAAATAGGTATGGATGCCTTTAGAGGAAATAATTATTTAACAGAAGTAGAGTTTACTGAAAATAAAGAACCAATGTTTAATAGTTTGGTAAGTACAGGTTTAACAGTTTATGATGGTGCATTTATGCAATGTCCATCTTTAACCAAAGTTCATTTCTTAAATAATTTGAAAGTATTAGGAAAAACAAGTACTAGTAATAATGGTTCACCATTTAAATATGATACCAATGCAATTATAGAAATAGAAGCTAAAAAAGCAGATGTATCATTTCAAGAATCATATGCCTTTAAAGATGTAAAAGAAGTTAAATGGCTAAATGGCTAAAATTTAATTTCTTTTTTTCTTTTATATAGACTTTTTTATAAAATTTTGTTATTCTTATATTAGGAATAATAGGAGATGGTTATAGTGAAAAGTGTTATATTAAAGTCACTTACAGAAAAAGAAAAAAGTTTAGTCAATAAAAAGAATGCTTTATATATAGAAGCTGATGCAATAGACAAAGAATTAAAAAAATGTACTAAGTTAATTGAATATATAGAAGAACCTAAAAAGTTTTTAGATATGACACCAAAAGAAGCAATTGCGTTTTTTAAAACTTGTGGTTTAGAAGATGAAAAAGAAATAAAATCAACTTATGTCAGACTTATTCATCAAGCTATGCAAGTAGGATTTTTAAATGAAGAAGAACCTATTCAAGTAGGAAGAAGAACAGACAAAATTGATACTTATGTTGATGATTTAGATAGAATTGAATATAATATTTTCCCAGAAGAATATGATAAATATATTAAAAGATTACTTGCTCCAAGAAGAGAACGTAGAAGTAAAGAACAAGAAGATTTAAAAAATGAAATGCTTGAACTTTTAAGTAAAAAAGTTGCGAAGAGTGGAGTAATATATAAAATAGGTGATATAGAAGCTCCAATATTTATGATAAAAGATAGACTAGATAAGATGTTAAGAGGAGATGCTTCTATTAATGATGTTATACCTATAACTACAATTGCGATGTGTTATGATAGTGATCTTCCACTTACTAAAAAAGATGTTCAAGATTTAGAAATACGTATTTCGACATTAACAAAATCAAAATAAACGCATAGCGTTTTTTTCTTTTTAATAAAATATAAAAGGTGATAATATGAAATTCATTAAATATATTTTATTAGTTTTAGGAATTATTTTAATAAGTATAGGTATTATTTTAAATATTAATAATGAAAAGAAAATAAAGTTGAATTCTTTAAATGGTAAATGGTTAGAAGAATCTGGTAGTTTGTTTATAATTAAAAATAACTATTTCTATTGGTATAAAGATTATAATGATTTAAATAATAATTATTATAAAGGTAAAATAAGTTATAAAACATTAGATGAATATAATTATACTAATGACTATATAAAAGAAGAATATGGAAATATAAATAAAAAATTATTTTACATTATAAAAATTTATCCAGATACATTAGTTAAAGAAAATGAAAAAATATCTTTAGACAATTCTTATCACTTATTATTTGAACTATTATTAGATAATGATAAGTTAAGCGGTGATTTATATAATAAAAATTCATTAACTTTATATAAAATAATAAAATATGGAATTTAAATTCCATATTTTTTAGTCATAGGATCTAAAAAGAAATCTATTTTAATTGGATTATAAGTTAAATAAGTGGTAACTATATATATAATCAAAATTAATATAATACTTATTATATTTAAATATTTATTTTGCTTATAAAACTTATTAATATAAATACTTTCACTTATAAGAATTGATATAAAATATATTATTAGGGTAATAAAAATATTTTCTCCAAAACTATAATATATTGGTAAATATATGATTAAGAATATAATGATAGTAGTTAATAAACTTATAGTTGTTTTAAAAATTAAATTATTAGTATTTAAGTTATTCTTTTTATAGATAAGATATCTTATTATTAGATATATATAATATGATGTTATAATTAACTTCATATGTTCAAATATACTTTCATTAACTGGGAAAAATATACTTGTTATTGTATTAGGAAATATATCATAACCAAAATGAGTAATAAAACCTAATAAAAATATAATAATAGTATTTATAAATATATATTTTTTCATAAATCACTCCTTATTATATTTTAAGTTATTTACATTTAAATAATACCCAAAATAATATATTTGTTATATAATTAATATGGTGATAATATGAAATTTATTAAAAATGGACTTGAATTTAAACAATTTGATAATAGCTATGAAGATATTTCTTTTATAGAAGATTTATATAGTGATAAAGATGTAAAAAAATATATGCCATTTATTAAAAAGAATACTAAGATGAGTTCTAGTATGTATAATACTCCGTTTATTGTAAAAGATATAGATACTGATGATTTAATAGGATATGTATATTTTCATGAGCCTGGTTTAGAAGAAGTTGAAATTATGTATGCAACACATCATGATTATAGAAGAGAAGGATATGGTAGAAGACTATTAAGTGGAGCAAGTGAATTTATTTTAGAAAAAGAAAAAAGTATTAATAATATTGCATTAATTATTAATACAAAGAATGAAGCATCTCAAAATACTGCTTTAGCGGCAGGATTTAATAGAACTGGAAATATTAGATATGAAAGAAAAAGGTAGAAAAATGTAAAAAAGTATGATAAAATTTATAGACATGTGGAGGTCATTATGTTTGTTGATGAGGTATTAATAAAAGTAGAGGCTGGTAAAGGTGGAGATGGTTGTACAGCTTTTAGAAGAGAAAAATATATTCCAATGGGAGGACCATATGGTGGTAATGGTGGTCGCGGTTCGAATATTATTTTTAAAGTTGATACAGGACTTCGTACTTTACTTGATTTAAGATATCAAAAACTTATTAAAGGTAAAAAAGGTGAAAATGGTTTAGGCAAAAACATGCATGGTAAAAAAGCCGAAGATATTATTATAAAAGTTCCTCAAGGTACAGTAGTAACTGATATGGATACTAATCTTATCATTGCTGATTTAAAAGAAAAAGATGATGAGGTTATAGTTGCTCATGGAGGTAGAGGAGGACGAGGTAATACAGCATTTAAGACCCAATCCAATCCTGCTCCAAATTTTAGTGAAAATGGTGAACCCGGTGAAGAAAAAAATTTAAAAGTAGAATTAAAACTACTTGCTGATGTAGGACTTGTTGGTCTTCCTAGTGTAGGTAAAAGTACTATAATTTCTAAAGTAAGTGCTTCAAAACCTAAAATTGCCGCATATCATTTTACAACGCTTACTCCTAATTTAGGTGTTGTTAAGACTATTGATAATAGAAGTTTTGTTATGGCAGATTTACCAGGTTTAATAGAAGGAGCTTCACTTGGAGAAGGACTTGGTGATAAGTTTTTAAAACACGTAGAAAGAACTAAAGTAATCGCACATGTTATTGATATGAGTGGTATTGAAGGTAGAGATCCATATGAAGATTATGTAACTATTAATAAAGAATTAGAAAATTTTAACGAAAAATTATTAAAAAAACCACAAATAATTATTGCTAATAAAATGGATATGCCAGATTCCAAAGATAATTTAGAAAAATTCAAAGAAAAAGTAAAAGATGAAATATTTGAGGTATCCGCAATATCTAATGAAGGGTTAGATAAAGTTATGATAAAATTAGCTGATTTATTAGATGAATTGCCAGAAGAATCATTATACGAAGATGAATCTTTTGAATCATTTGTTCTTTATAAATTTGAAAAAGAAGAACCATATACTATATCTAAAGAAAGCGAAAATGGTGGAATTTGTTGGGTAATAAAAGGACAAGAAATAGAAAAATTATTTAGAATGACTAAGTTTACAGATGAAGGTGTTAAAAGATTTTCTAAAAAATTAAGACGTATGGGAATAGATGAAAAATTAGAAGAACTTGGTGCCGAAGATGGAGATATGGTTAGAATATTAGACTTTTATTTTGAATATAGAAAATAAAGCATACTTGCTTTATTAAAATGAATCTGTTATAATTGAGAAGAAAGCGATGATAAAGGACACGATTATTATATAAGTTTTATAGAGAGTTATCGGTTGGTGAAAGATAATAAATAAGTATAATAGTTACTACCTTTTAGTTGAACAGGAAACTGTATTCCGGTTAATACCGTTATTAAATTAAGTTAAATAAAGGATGGTACCGTGCTTATGCACTCCTAGGTATCGTCTTTTTTTATATTAGAGGAGGAAATAAAATGATAAATATTAAAGAAAATGAACAATTAAGTATATTAAATCACTCTTGTGCTCATTTACTTGCACAAGCTGTAAAACATTTATATCCAAATGCTAAGTTTTGGGTAGGACCAGTTATAGAAGAAGGTTTTTATTATGATATCGATTTAGGTAATGATGTTATAAAAGAAGAAGATTTACCAAAAATAGAAAAAGAAATGAAAAAAATATCTAAAGATGGAAAGAGAATAGTTAGACATGAACTTACAAAAGAAGAAGCTTTAGATATGTTTAAAGATGATCCATATAAAATAGATTTAATATCTAGAATGGATGAAAATGAAAATATTATTAGTTGTTATACACAAGGAGATTTTACTGATCTTTGTAGAGGACCTCATGTAGAAACAGTTAAAATATTAAAAAACTTTAAATTACTTAAAGTATCTGGAGCTTATTGGAAAGGTGATTCTAAAAACAAAATGCTTCAAAGAATATATGGAGTATGTTTTGAAACTGCTGAAGATTTAGAAGAACATTTAAAATTGTTAGAAGACGCTAAAGAAAGAGATCATAGGCGTATTGGTAAAGAATTAGAAATATTTATGACTGATGATTTAGTAGGTAGAGGTTTACCAATGTTTTTACCTAATGGATATATTGTTTGGCAAGAACTAGAAGAATATATTAAAAATAAAGAAAGAAAGCTTGGATATCAACACGTTATGACACCATGTGTGGGAAATGTAGAATTATATAAAACTAGTGGACATTGGGATCATTATAAAGAAAATATGTTTCCTGCTATGGAAGTAGATGGAGAAAGTTTTGTTTTAAGGCCAATGAATTGTCCACATCATATGATGATTTATTCTAATAGTTTGCATTCTTATAAAGATTTACCAATTAGAATAGGTGAAATCGCACATGATTTTAGATATGAGGCTAGTGGAGCTTTAAAAGGAATTGAACGTGGTAGACATTTCTGTCAAAATGATGCTCACTTATTTGTAACTCCAGAACAAATAAAATCTGAATTTAAAAATGTTGTTGATCTAATATTTGATGTATATAAAGATTTTAATATTACTAATTATAGATGTGTATTATCTTTAAGAGATCCATTAGATAAAGAAAAATATCATCCTGATGATGAAATGTGGGATAAAGCAGAAAATGAACTTAGAGAAGTTTTAAATGATTTAGGTATAGAATATACAGAAGAAATTGGAGAAGCTGCTTTCTATGGACCAAAATTAGATGTTAATGTAAGACCTGCAGTAGGAAATGAAATTACTTTATCTACTTGTCAATTAGATTTCTGTTTACCAGCAAAATTTGATTTAAAATATGTAGATAAAGATGGAATAAAAAAGACACCAGTTGTATTACATAGAGCAATATTAGGTTCTTTAGATAGATTTATGGCTTATATTTTAGAAGAAACTAAAGGAGCTCTTCCAGTATGGTTATCTCCAGTTCAAGTAAATATTATTCCTGTTAATAATGAATATCATTTAGAATATGCTAAAGAAATTGAAGAGTTATTAAAAGAAAATAATATTAGAGTAAAACTTGATGATAGAGAAGAAAAATTAGGTTATAGAATGCGTGAAGCACAAACTAAAAAAATTCCTTATAATTTAATTATAGGAGATAATGAAAGAGACAATAATTCAATTAGTTTCCGTCTTCATGGAAGCAAAGATACAACAACTGTATCTAAAGAAGAATTTTTAAATTTATTAAAGGAAGAAATAGATTCTAAGAAAGTAAGAAGCAATATTTAATTGCTTTTTTCTATTGAACTTATTTTTTTGAAATGTTAAAATATATATAGATAGAGGTGATTAAAATGATGATAAGTTTTTTATCTTATAAATTATTTTTAATTATCTCATATACTAACTAGGACTTTTTTAGTACTAGTTTTTATTTTGGAGGGATTATGGTAGAAGAAAAGAAAATAGTAAATAATAAATTAAGATTAATGATTTTTGAAAGCGCTTTGGATTTAGGAAAAAAAGTGGATTTTCATTTACTTGATATGTATCATTTAAATAAAGATGAATATACATTTATGCTACCTATAAAAGAAAGTTTTTTTGAAGATGGTCATTTGAAAGTAGAAATACAAGATACAGTTAGAGGAAAAGATATATTTGCGCTTACAGATATTGGTAATTATTCACAAAGTTATAATATGCATGGTATAACAAATCATACTAGTCCAAATGACTTAATAATGCAACTAAAAGATGGAATTGGAGCTTGTAATTCTCATGCAGATAAAATTAATATAATAATGCCTTTATTGTATGCAGGTAGACAACATAGACGAAATACAATGGAAAATTTATTATGTGGGATGATTTTACATGAATTTGATATAAATCGCCATTTAAAGAGTATCATTACTTTTGATGCCCATGATCAAGGTGTAGAACATGCTTTACATAATACAGAATTTGACAATGTATTTCCATCTAATGTGATACTAGAAAAGTTTATTGAAGATGTAGATAAAGATGATTTATTATTTATAACTACAGTTGCTCCTGATAATGGTGCGAATGGAAGAAGAAACGTAATACTAAACTCACTTAATTCTGATTATGTTATGATGGAAGCAGGAAGTTTTTATAAACAAAGAGATTACAATCGTTTAGTAGGTGGAATTAATCCAATCATAAGTCACGATTATTGTGGTAATGATAATTTAAAAGGAAAAACTGCGATTATAGTTGATGATATGATATCAAGTGGAGGAAGCATGCTTGATTGTATGGATGAATTAAAAAAGCGTGGAGTAGAAAAAGTTTATATCATTGCGACTTATGCATTATTTACTAGAGGAATTGATAAGTTTAAAGAATACTATGATAAAGGTAAATTTGATGGTATATATACGACAAATTTATCTTATATTCCAGAAGAATACAAAAAAGAACCATGGTTAAATATTTGTGATTGTTCCGAAATTATGGCTAATATAATTTATAATATTCATAACGATTTATCTATATCTGAAATTCTACGAGATAAATCAACTCCAATAAAAATGTTAGAAAAAAAGTTTAATGAAAAGTAAAATATAAAGTATCTTGTTTCTATAGTAGTGAGGAGTAATAATTATGAAGAAAATGAATGTTATTGTGATTTTCAATAAGAATTTAAATAAAATTTTAATGTGTAAAAGAACTAAAGAACCATATATGGGAATGTATAATTTAGTGGGTGGGAAAATAGAATGTTAAAGTCAATATAAAAATGTACAAAAAGTTGAAAATAAAAATGTACAAAA
>JBJEXX010000070.1:0-2842 GCA_051886215.1 Bacilli bacterium
TTAAATAAAAATAGTATTAGTGAAATTCTCACCAACACTATTTATAATACAACCAAAAACAGACTTTTGTCTGTTGTTTTTTATATGGCGGAGACAGAGAGATTTGAACTCTCGCAGCAGTTGCCCGCTCTACACCCTTAGCAGGGGCGCCTCTTCAGCCTCTTGAGTATGTCTCCAACTGCATTTATAATTTTATATTATTTTTAATGAGATGTCAACTTTTTGCAATAAATTTTTAAAAAGTTGAATAATTTTTATTGCTTTTTTTCATTATATTGATGAAAGGAGCAATTTATGGCTAAATATAAAGTAGATATTACAGGAATAAACACATCTTCTTTAAAAGTTCTTTCACAAGAAGAACAAGTTGAATTATTTAAAAGATATCAAAATGGTGATATGTTAGCAAAAGAAGAGTTAGTAAATGGAAACTTAAAACTAGTTTTGAGTGTTTTAAAAAAATATAATAATAGATGTGAGAATATGGATGATCTTTTTCAAGTAGGAGTTATTGGCTTAATAAAAGCAATTGATAATTTTGATTTATCCTATGATTTAAAACTAAGTACTTATGCTTGCCCATTAATTCTTGGAGAAATTAGAAGATATCTTAGAGATAATAATAGTATTCGTGTTTCTAGAAGTTTAAAGGATTTGGCTTATCGTATTTTGAAGTGTCGAGAGGAACTTACTAATTCAAAAGGGAAAGAACCGAGTTTAGAAGAAATTGCGGATGTTTTAGAAGAAAAATATTTTGATTGTGTTAATGCTTTAGAAGCTATGAAAGACCCAATTAGTATGTTTGAACCAATATATAATGATGGTGGTGATACTATATATTTATATGATCAAATAGAAGATATAAATGCTAATAAATATGAGTTAGAAACAAAAATGAGTGTAGAGGATGCCATAGAAAACTTAAAAGAAAGAGAAAAATTTATTTTAGATGAAAGATTTGTAGTAGGAAAAACACAAATGGAGGTAGCTGATGAACTTTCTATTAGCCAAGCACAAGTATCGAGATTAGAAAAAAATGCTATTAAAACATTGAAGAAAGTTTTAAAGGATAAGTAATCATAAAAAAAACTCCTAATTTATATAATAAAATAGGTGAATAGTATGCGTTTATCAGATTTACAAAATAAAAATATAGTTAATGTGGTTGATGGAAAAAATATTGGCAATATTATTGATGTTAAAATCAATGAAACTAATGGTGAAATAATTTCGTTGATTATAGAACCGAATAAAAACTTTTTTTCTTTTTTTAATAAAAATGATGATACAGAAATCAAGTGGAGTAATATTACCAAAATTGGTGAAGATGTTATTTTAGTTAAATTAACTTTATAAAAATAATTTAGTATGTTAAAATATACTTGGTGATTTAAATGAAAAGTTTAAATAAGGTTTATTTTATTGCTTTGATAGTTTTTTTAATGGATTTTTTAAGTAAAAATTTTGTTATAAATAATTTTGAATTACTAAAAAGTATCGAATTAATTCCGAACTTTTTTTATATTACTTATTTACAAAATACAGGAGCTGCATGGGGAATGTTTGAAAATGGCAGTATAATTATTGCTATAGTGTCTTTAATAATTTTTATTTTAATAAGTAACTATTTAAAAAAGCTCAAATTGGATAATTTATGGTCTATTATATCTTTTGGCTTTCTACTTGGTGGAATATTAGGTAATTTTATCGACAGAGTTGTTTATGGTTATGTGATAGATTTTTTAGATTTTAAAATTTTTGGATATGATTATCCAGTGTTTAATTTTGCTGATATAATGATTGTTGTTGGAACTATCATGATAGCTATAAAAATAATTAGAGGTGATAAAGATGCAAATAATTGCTGAAAAGGAAAATATTAGATTAGATCAATATTTAACTAATGAATTAGAATTATCTAGAAGTAAAGTACAAAAACTTATAAAAGAAAATAAAATTTTAGTTAATGGAAAAAATGTTAATTCTAGTTATAAAATTTTTTTGAATGATGTAATTGATATTAATGATAAAATGGATTTTACCATAGATATCGAAGGAGAAGATATTGAGTTAGATATTGTTTATGAGGATCAGTATTTATTAATTGTTAATAAACCTAGTGGAATGGTTGTTCATCCAGCGGCAGGTAATTATTCTCATACTTTAGTTAATGCTTTAATAGGAAAGTATAATATGAAAGCTGATAATAATAATTTAAGACCTGGTATTGTTCATAGAATAGATAAAGATACATCCGGATTAATGGTTGTTGCAAAAGATGATAAAACTTTGGAACTTTTAAGTAAAATGATAAAAAATAAAGAAGTTGAGAGAAAATATTTGGCGATTGTAGACGGAGTTATTAAACATGAAAACGGAATGATAGATGCTCCTATAGGTAGAGATATTAATAATAGACAAAAAATGATGGTTACTGATATAAATAGTAAAAATGCTATTACGCATTTTAGAGTTTTAAAAAGATTTAAAAATAATACTTTAATTGAATGTAAATTAGATACAGGAAGAACACATCAAATAAGGGTTCATATGAATTATATTGGTTTTCCAATTGTAAATGATCCTGTTTATGGAAAGAAAAAGAATACAACATATTTCGGACAAATGTTACATTCTGTAAGTATAAAATTTATTCATCCAATATTAAATAAAGAATTATATTTTGAAGTAGAACCTCCTGAAGAGTTTAAAAATATGTTAGAAAAATTAGAAAATGAGTAATTTAATTATTCAAAAAAAGAAAATTATTGTATAATAATGTATTATGGAGACCAACTATGAATAGTCAATAGTTTTTGCAAAAAAATGAAAAATTTAAAAT
>JBJEXX010000071.1:0-2803 GCA_051886215.1 Bacilli bacterium
AACAGGTACTAAGGTTGGTTCATCTAATGATAGGTGGGGAATGAAGGAAAACCCCCACCTATTAAAGATTCACTTTATCTGTTTTGTTTATGCTATTTTTTTATGTTATGTTTTTGAAAAACGAATTATTATTTGTAAAAGGAGATGACTATGGGAACTAACATGTCTATTGGCAGACATATACATGGGTATAGAATTAAAAAAGGATTATCCTTGACGGAACTCGCTAATCGTGCAGGTGTAGCAAAATCATACATTTCCTCAGTAGAACGTGATATTCAAACAAACCCATCCATACAATTTTTGCGAAAAATTTCCCATGTATTAGATATAAGTGTAGACCAATTGATTAAAGAGAATGAAGATGATTTTAAAGGTCTTGATAAAGAATGGATTGAACTTACAAAAACAGCTATGAATTCAGGTGTAAGCAAAGAACAATTCCGAGAATTTCTTGAATTTCAGAAATGGCAACACTCTAATAAGAATCAATAGGAAGAATACTGGAATGGCCTTGAACTATGCCTATCAATAAATAAATTCCTATTGAAAATGAATTATTTATTGATAGCATGATTATATAGAGACAAGATTTACGGTTTTATAATTAAGTCTTTTAACCTACCATCATTTTTCACACCATGATGATATGATCGATTACGATGGCAGAAAATAAGTAATTATAACCAAAATGAACTAAATTTCAAAAAACAAAATACGACACGAATATATCTCTGTGATATACATGTCGTATTTTTTATAAGAACAGTTAATGTACACTCATTTATTCAAACGCAGAAGAGTTTGGAGTGTTGAGATTATTGGCAGGCAACAGAAATGTTGTCTGCTTTTTATTTTTATACTTAATACGAATCCTTCATTTAATCGGTCATTTTAAGAGTTCTATAGTCAAAAATAGAAAATAACCCCATAAATATATACATAAACGCCTGATAATTACTATCTTTTTCACCATTTTTCGTCAATAGTTCCTATAAATTATTTCGTTTAAAACAAATTGAAAATATGAGTATCATGTCACTGTAAAAAGAGTAAAAAATTAAGTATATTGAATGTAATATTTTAGTAATTTTTGTAATAAATAAATATAAATCTGTTTATCCTAGTAAAAAAGGTTGAAAATTATTAAATACAGTATTTTTAAATCGATCATTTGTTTTTTATGAAGGGCATCATCCTTTTTACATAAAAATTAAATAATAAAACTAAAAAATAGGTATTTGATCATTTTGCGACTGTAGAAGGGAGAAAAAGATTTGATTAGACCAGAAGAAAAATCAGAAAAAGAATGGCTTTTATTGATGAAGGAAGCGAAAAAAATAGGCTTGCATATTGACGAAGTCCGAAAATTCATAACAAATAATTCCCATATTCACTCTACAGATTTAAAGGCAAAAACAGAACGGAATTGATTCTGATGATCATAGAGAATGGGCGACATTTTATAAAAAACAAGCGATAGAAATAAATCCATTTAATCACAATTGGAAATTACATCCCATATCATTGATTTAAGAAACAATGTTAGTTACGTGTATTAGTTATTCTACTAACAATTAAAAACAAAAATCATTTAATTTTACAATTCAATAAAACTAGGTTTCTACATTTATTTTGTCGCTGATAGATGAACTTCACATAAAAACTGTCTATGTTTCTCGTATTGTTCTTTATAAAGAATTGCAATAGATTTGAAATATTTGTTAAAAACTTCTAAATTTAACGCAGCATATGTGCATATTTTAATATTTTTAATAAAATCCAGTCGGGATCCTGATAGATGTTAAGGAATTCTAGTATTCCCTCATCCATATGTTCTTTATAAAGAACAAGAGAGTTAATAAATAAATAACAGAATTGGTGATGTCTCCTTACCAATAGAAATGGAGGCACTCGATCATACTGTGGGTTGAAAATAGACCTTAGACGCTAGTCGTCAAAAGTGTGATGTGAGGGAGGGTTAAATGCCCTATTTTTATTAAATTACTAAAATCTAATATTTTTAAATGAATTTTAGATTTTAGTAGTTTAGTAAATGTATGTAATGAATTATAGGGGGGACGGGAATGAATCACTTAAAATTATTGTTTCTTTTACTTGTAGATACAATAATCATTTTAACAGTAATTTTTATAAGTTGGTTTTTAGTATCTACATCAAAAATTACTCCTTCAGAACAAAACATCATATTTTCTCTTACAGTTTTAATAAGTCATCATATCTTTTCTTTCCTATATCGTTTGTATAAAAAAGCTTGGGAATATGCTAGCATCCGAGAATTGTTTGTTATTTTTAAGATAGTAACCGCTTCTATTGCAACAACCGCTATCATTCAACTACTATTCTTTCAGAATATTAATCTTCGTTTACTAACTGTAACTTGGCTGCTGTATACAATGTTTATAGGTGGATCAAGATTTTGTTGGCGGCTATATAGAGATTCTTTCATAAAATCCACTGTAAACAAAAAAAGAACCCTGATTATTGGAGCTGGTTCAGCTGGAACAATGGTAGCCAGGCAACTTATAAATGGAACTACAACTGATTTACTTCCTGTTGCATTTATTGATGATAGTTATAATAAACAGAAACTCGACATACTGGGAATCCCGGTAAAGGGAAGGAGTGAAGATATAAAGCAAATCGTAAAAGCATTTAGTATTGAACATATTATTATTGCAATTCCTTCTTTAAATAAACAAGCTTTAAACGCAATCGTTCAAGAATGTGCGAAAACAGAAGCCAGAACTCAAATTCTGCCTATGTTAGAAGATTTATTAAC
>JBJEXX010000072.1:0-2779 GCA_051886215.1 Bacilli bacterium
AATTAATAGAAAAAGCAAAAGAAATTCAAGAAGTACAAGAAGAAAAAATAGTAGAAAATAATATTCCGCATAAAACAGTTAAAAAAATGCCAAGAGGTAAAAAAAGATAATTTCAAAATGTAACAAATAATTAAGATAAATCATATTATAAAATATAAGAATTAATTAATAAAAAAAGGAGGGAAGAAATATATGAATATCAATGATGTAAAATTAGTTAAAGGTATGAATAAAAAAGAAGTTAATGATTTAATCTCTGAATGGTTAATATTTTTAGATGAAGAGTATTTAGGAAGTAAATATAAACATAATTGGGAATGCAAATGTGGAAAATCTTTTGTTAGAGATTGGGGAAAGATAAGATTAAGAGAGAGTATAAAATGTGAAAATTGTACTTATCAACCGAGAAAATTAAAAGCAATAGAATCCCACAAAGAAAAAGTTAAAGATACTAATTATGAATATATAAAAAGTTATTTTGATGGTGATATATTAGAGAATGGTGATAAAGTAGCTAAAAAACCATTTATGAGAATTAGATGTAAAGAATGTAATACTGAGTTAGATATAAGAGTTGATTATTTTAAAGATGATATATCTATATGTCCATATTGCAATCCATATTTAAGAATACCTAAAAAAGAAGAATCATTGGCATATTTATTCCCTCATATAGCAGAAATAATAGAAGAAGATGAAAAAGGAAGAAAAATATCATTTGATGATTGTTATAAAATATTTCCATATAGTAATATGAAGTTTAAATTTAAATGTAAAGAATGTAATTCAATAGGTGATTTAAGAAGTCTAAATCAAATAATACAACATGGATATGTTTGTCATTATTGTTGCGATAATAAATCTATACCTAATAAATTTATGGTTGAATTATTAAAAATGATAGAGATAGATTTTAAATCAGAAAAAACATTCAATTGGAGCAATGGAAAACAGTATGATTTTTATATACCTAAATTAAAAATGATAATAGAAATGAATGGAATACAACATTATGAAGAATCGCCTAGAGGCAGAAGTTTAAAAGAAGAACAAGAAAATGATATGTATAAAAAAGAATTAGCATTAAATAATAATATTGAAAATTATATAGTAATAGATTGTAGATACAGTACTTTTAATTGGATACAAGAAAATGTTATTAAAGAATTAGATAATATATTTAATTTGAACAACATTGATTGGAATGAAATATGGATAAATTGCCAAAAAAGTTTGGTTATTCAAACATGGGAATTATATAATCAAGGGATGTCGACTAAAGAAATAGCCAAAGAATTAAACATAGGAAAAACAACTGTAGGAAGATATTTGCATAAAGGCAATGAAATAGGAAAATGTAAATTCGGAAAATAGAAAGGGGGTGGTGTTATCCAATGACTTTCGGAAGCGTAGAAGAATGTATCGCATATATTGAAGGTGCTATTCAAAACTGTATGCCAAAACTTGCAGATGATATTAAAAGAATAATGGACGAGATTACTCTCTCTCAAGTAAAAGGATGGAGTGGTCAAATATTCTCAAGTGTTGTTGCTAGTAGTGGTGGAATGTCAGCAGAAGCTGAGTTTTCTAATAATGGTAGTTGGACTTCTCTTATAACAGGTGCATCAGTAGGCAATCCAATTAAGTTCTTGGAAGCCTCGGGCTGGTACAACTTGGAATCGTGGTTCGACTAGTATAATGTCAACAGCTTTAGGTCGTGCAGAATCTGAAATCCCACAAAAATTTTTAGCTTATATGATAGCACAAGGAATTCCTATAAAATAAAGGAGGTGAGATAAAATGTCAGAATTCTCGATAAAAGTAAAAGTAGATTTAGACGCATCTGATATTGAAGGTAAACTCAAAGCGTTAGGTGAAAATCAAAATATCAAACTTAATGTTGATTCATCAGACCTTAATAAAATTGAATCTCAATTAAAAGGATTAAAAGCGTCTTTTCAAGACGCTTTTAAATTTGACAAAGGTTTTATAAACGATGTTAATAAATTAGCTGATGCGTTAAAAAAACTTAATAATCTTCCCGGAGGAAATTCTCCTAACAGTCCATCTAAACCAATTAGTTCATTAGTAAATGATTATAAAGAGTTGTCCAATATATATTCTAAATTACAGAAAGAAATGAACAGTGGTAAATTAGGTGAAAGTGCGCTTAATAGAACCAAACAAAGTATGGTTGAACTACAATCACAAATGAAAACCTTATATTCACAAATGGATGAACGCTCACGTGGAAAAGTAGATTTATTAAATGCACAACAAATGAATAAAGATATTTTAAATATGCATAGCTACATGAGTAAAATAGAATCTCAAGCTACTAGTTTAGGTACTAAATTAAACAGCATATCATTTAACCATATAGATGATTCTAAAATAAATCGTATAACAAATGAATTAGAAGAAATTCAAAACAAAGCTAAACAAGATATTGATTTGAATTTTGATGTTGGAGATATATTATCAGATTTAAATAGATTATCAAGTGAAATTAAAAATCTTGAAAAAGTTGAAAACCTTGCTAGTTCATTTGATAAAATAAGTGGCTCTATAAAAGATGCAGGCGGAGACGTAGAAAATTTTGCTAATTCTATTAAAGAACTTGAAAATTCAGCAGATAGAATAGATGGTTCGTTTGATAAAGCGTTTAAAAAAGCAAATGATGGACTTAAAGATATGCAATCCACTGCTAAAAAAATGTCTTCCGATACAAAAGGCAAGGGATTATTAGGAAGTATATTTGGTAGTAAAGAAGATTTCT
>JBJEXX010000073.1:0-11392 GCA_051886215.1 Bacilli bacterium
GATTGGAATTAATGTTTTTACCACCCTATAGCCCAGAACTTAATTTAATTGAAGGGTTATGGGGTTGAATAAAATCAAGTATTATAAATAATAATTTTTTCTAGTTTAGCAATAGTAAAAACAGCAATACATAAATTTATTGATGAAATAAATAAAGCTCCTCATATTACAATAGATAGACTATGTGTAAAAATGTAGGAACTTTATTAAAACATATATATTTATCAATATTTATATTATTAATTAATCTATTGTGCTAGTTATTTTTCTACATATATTGAAATTACTATATAACAGTTTTTTACACACAATATAATATTCTAAACTTTAGTGTTTTCAATAATTAAATCAAACTAGCACAAAGAGTTAGTTATCTTATATAATAATTTTTATCTGTAAATATCAATTTAATAATAAACAAATATAAAAATTCTATTACTTATTTATCTGCTAATAAAGGTATTTTTATTAAAAATTTAAATTCTCTATTTTCTTTATCTACTTTTACTAGAGATATACCATTTGCTTCACTAACTATGTATTTTATACTTTCTACTCCTATACCATGAATCTTTTTATTTTCTTTAGTTGTAATTAATTTCTCATTTCTAAATTTTATATGTCCATCAAATGAATTACACTGATATATAATGAAGTTATTATCTTTAATATAACTTTTAAATTTTATCCATCTTTTTTCATTATTTTTTTGTTTAACACATGCTTCAATTGCATTACTCGATAAATTATTAAATATACTTATTAATTCTAATTCTGTCACACTAAGATTACTCGGAATATAACACTCTGAATCAAAACAAATATTTTTAGTTTTACACTCTTCATGTAATCTATTAAGTAAAGCATTAATCAATGAGTTATTAGATAATTTTTTATTATAATCTGTAAGACCATATATTTTTTTATCAAATTCTAATATTATCTCTTTAGCTTTTTCCGTATCACCTAGTTCAATAGAGTCTCTAATATTGTACAATATATTTTTGTAGTCATGATTGTATATTTTTAATAAACTTGAATACTCTTCCACTTTTTTATCTAGATTTACATTATATTCTAAATTTAATAGTCTAGTCTTATAAGATTCTTCTTCCTCTACCCACTTTATTGATTTAAGTCCATTAACAATAGCAAAAAATAAACAGAAATATATGCAAATTCTATTTGATATCATTATCATAGTCGTTGTATGTATATCTCCTGAGTAATAGTATGTAAAATTAGAGTTTAATAATACAATTACTAAACCTGTAATAGTTATTATATTTAATAATAGCTTTTTTCTATATAATAATAGTAATCTAACTTTATTAATATAGATTTCTTTACTAAATATTGTTCCTAAAATAATTGCTATTATATTTGTAAGAGCACTTGTAAAAATATATAAATTATAATTTTGAGCCATTTTGAACATACTATTTCCATATAACAATACAGTTATACCAGTTATAATATCTCTATTTATGATCATTTGAAAAATTTGACATATGATTAATATATAAATAGCTCCTAGTGGTTTATCAAAAACTAATTTAAATACTAACATATATACTATAAAATTTATTATATATCCCAATGGTAAAAAAACTAAATTTAATATTATTATAAAAGAAATTATTGTAATAATTATTGGAAAAAATATAAGTGCTTTTTTCTTATTTAATTTAAACCCAACAACTTTACCATTATAACTTATTAAAAATAAATTATACAAATATATAGAAATAAATACCATTATTTCTAAGAAAATTGATTTCATAATAATATTCTCCTCTTATTAATTTAATCTCAATAATCTTAACAATATAACACTTTTATTTTTGTTATGAATATATTTATAATTAACTTTATAGATTATATTAACTCGTTGTGCTAGTTAATTATAATTATTGAAAATGCTAGAATACAACAAACTATATTTTGATAATTAAAAAACTTTATAAGCAATTTCAATATATTTAGTAAAATAACTAGCTAAACAGATTATATTATTATCTAAAAATACTATTAATTCTTTTAATTTAATGACTGTGGGTATTTAAATACTTAATTTCATCATTAGTATGATAAATATTTTCTATACTAAATCTATTTAATTATTTAATAATATATATGGTTCTACTCCTTCAAATACTTCTATAGCTATTTTTAGTACAACAAAATAAGCTAATAATGTTATTATAATTATATTTTTATTTAATACTTTAATTTGTTTTTTATTTATTTCCCTTATAATAATCATCTATTATTTATACTTTGATTAATAGATGATTTTAAATTATTATATTATCAAATTCACTATTTAAAATAACTGTTTTAAAATCTTTAGAATACTTTCTACCTATTGGTATAGTAATATCTTTTTGTAATTTACATTCTAATTTATTAAAACTATGTACATACTTAACATTAACAATATATGATTTATGACAACGAATAAATCCATATTCTTTAACTTTTTCATACATATCTTTAAAAACATAATTTACTTCTTCTAATTCTCCAAATATATTATGTAATATGATTTTCTTATTTAAACTCTCCATATAGATAATTGTATCTAAGTTAATCACTTTATTTTGAGATTTATAAGGAATAATTATATTCTTATTTGATGTGTTATAAATTTGATGAGCTGCTTTCAAAAAAATCTTATTGAATCTATCTTCACTATCATTTTTCAATATATAATTGAATGGTTCTACCATAAATGAATCTAATGCAAATTCTTTGCTTGAAGTTAAAAATATTATTATACCATTATATCCACATTTCCTTAATATTTTTGTGGTTTCAATTCCATTAATATTTTTCATTATTATATCTATAATTACTATATTAAACCTATTAGGATTATCTTCTAATTCAAATATCAAACTTTCACCACTTCTAAAAGTTTCTATTTTAAATGTATATTTATTTTTATCTAATAAATAATTAATTCTCTTTGAGTAATAGTTTAATACATTTATATCATCATCACACAAACAAATATTTAACATATATACCCTCCTAAATGTAATCTTATTATAGTTAATCTATTACACTAGTTGTTTTGCTAAACATATTGAAATTACTTATAAAGTTTTAACTATCAAAATATATATTATTGAACTTTAATATTTTCAATTACTACAATCAACTAGTACAACAAGTTAATTAACTTTATCTCAATAATATATATAACTTCACTTAAAATATCTGCAAATGTATATGATTCTATTAATCCTATATTTTTATTTACTATCTTTCATAAATCTAAAAAATTACTACATTTATTTTAAATAATATAAGTGCAACACTTTATATTAATGTTTCATTAAATACATCTGTATGTGTTTTATACTCAATACACTTACAATATCTATTATTTGTTTTAGTAACAATCTCATCAAGTTCGTATTGAACTATATAAGATATCTTTATAAACTTTAAAACATACGTATTAAATCTTAATTATTTTCTTTTTTAATAACTTTATCAATTAAAAATTTACTTTGTATATCCGTATCTCAACAAAAATTAAAATGTAAATTTTTAACCTTCCACTACTCTATACAACAGTATCTAATTCTCATTATCCTATATTTACTCTTTTTATCTATATTAAATTTACATCTAGTTTAGAGATTTTACTTTTCTTTTTAATTTATTAATATTTCCTTTTGCTACACTTTTTTCTTTATTTTGATATAATTTGCACACTCTACATGAGCTAAATATTTATGGTTAGTAGAAATTTTTTAAACTTTATTGAAATAGTAAAACATCTCTATTTAAATGTTTTGCAATTTTTCTTAGATCCAATCTAATTTTAAAAAATTTGATATGCAGCATTTCTCATTTGTTATAATATATTTATAGTTCATAAATTTATATCATTTAATGTTGAATAGTTTTATTATTATTATAGTATGATATAAATTTATGAACTATTTTATTATATTTTTATATATTGTCCTTAATAGGATAATCTATAGATGATATATTGTCAATATATAGTAATGAAACTTATAAATTACAAAATTTAAATTTTTTGGAATAAAATTATCTTAATAATATACTACTATTCTCATTAGTTAATATTTGTCAAAAAGCATAAAAATCTATAAAATAAACATTTATATTTAATATATTTTCAATTTCATTATAATTAGCATATATATATTTACTCTTCTACTTAATTTTTGTTAATATTATTCTACTTTTGTAAAAACATTATATAATTTCTATTTTATCAGAAAATTTTGTGAAAATATAGACTTTTTATGAAATCGTTTCCATATTATTATAATAATATAATATAAATCATTTTAAATGAGATTAGGTCAATGAAAAATAGTTATTATTACAAATATATTATAAACTGGATTCTTAATAGTAGAATGTTTTAAACAAACTATAAATACTGAAGATTTAAAGGTGAATAATTCTTAGTTATGCGTTCATATCCCTAACTCAATAAATTTACTATTTACATCCAAATGGATATTTAAAATTAGTAAAATAAACATTTAATATTGGAGGTACATAGCTATGAAAATTAATATTATTTCTAAAAAAATCGAATTAACAAATTCTCTTAGAGAGAAAATAGAAAATACTTTTTATAATTTAGAAAAGTATATACGTAGTGATACAGATGTACACGTAAAATTAGACATTACTAAGAAAAGTCAAAAGGTAGAAGTTACTATATTTACTGAGAATGGAACTATAATTAGAGCAGAAGATTCAAGAGATGATTTATACACTGCTATTGATTTAGTTTATGATAAATTATATAAACAAATGAGAAAGTTAAAAACTCAGCTTATTAATAAAAATAAATCTAATGAAAGTATTAGATTTAATAACATAGATGCATATGATAATGTAGATACAGAAGATAATTCCTTAATAAAAAGAGTTAAAAAGTTTAATTTTGACAAGCCTATAACTATTGAAGATGCTGTTATGCAAATGGAGTTATTAGGACACAATTTCTTTATCTTCAGAAATTTAGATTCTGAAGATATAAATATAGTTTATAAAAGACACGATGGTTATGGTCTAATTGAACAAATTTAATATTAATCCTTATGATTATGCAATGTATTTTAATAATATATAATTTTTATATATTATAATATGAAAAATTATTTTTAGATAATAAATATCAAGTAATTTATTCTGTAAATAACAATTTAGATAAAATATCAAATTAAGTATATAATTTTAAATCTAAAAACATTAAATAATGAACCATACTCTTTAATTGTGATATGGTTCATTATTTAATATATGTTTAATAATTTATATTACTTATTATTAAATATTATAATAGTAAATAGTATTATTAATTTTTTATCTAATATTGCTTAAGTTAACATATACCTTTTAGCTTTTTTCTTTTTTTATTCTTATATTTACTTATAAATTCTATTGAACCATCAAAAATTAACTCTACACCTAAAATAAAAATGTGATGTTCAAGCTTTCCAAATGGATTAAATATTAACATCAAAGATAATCCAAATTCAATAATTGATTTAATTAAAATAGTTATCCATTTCTCTTTATTACAAAAATTATATAATGCAACCTTTAGATAATTTGAAGCTTTTATTAAACCATTTAATCCCCAAAACATACCTACAATGAATAAATCATCACTTCTTTTAATTAAAATTCCCAAACCTATCGCAATTAATATAAAAGACTTTTCTAGATTAGTTTTTTCAAGACTATTGTAATCTTTATTTTTAATACCTTCAATAAACTGAATTAATCCTTTTAACAATAAAATACTACCACAAATTATAGGTAATAATATCAATAATTTTTCTCCATATATAATACATATTAATCCATTAAGTATAGTTAAAATAGATGATATATATTCTAACTGCTTATCTTTTAACATCATAATCTCCTTTTTATAATTTTATATTTTCCTTAAAACCGCGCTCATTTACTTGTGATACGGTTCATTATTATTTATTCTAAATACTCTATAAACTTGTTCTAACAATATAAGCCTCATTAATTGATGAGGAAAAGTCATCTTAGAAAAAGATAACTTATAATCAGCTCTATTTAAAACTTCATCTGATAATCCTAAAGAACCACCTATAACAAAAGTTATATGACTATTGCCTCTAACTGCTAACTTACTCATTATATCAGCAAGTTCTTCAGAAGATAAATTTTTACCTTCTATAGCAAGAGCTATAACATAGCTATTATTTTTTATCTTACTAAGAATTTTTTTACCTTCTTTATCTTTAACAATAAGCATATCCTTCTCACTCAAATTTTCAGGACATTTTTCATCATCAAGTTCTATTATATCTAACTTACAATACTTAGTTAATCTCTTTGAAAATTCATCTATTCCTAACTTTAAATATTTTTCTTTTATTTTACCTACTCCAATTATAGTTATATTCATAAAATTCTCCTTAAATGGTCCTACTGACATGTATTATTTCACATTGTATATATCAGATATTTCTTCTCTTAATAGCACATCTAGTTTTATATCTTGTCCAATTATTATATCATTTTGAGCTAAAATAGATTTAGATGTTTCATATGCTAACTCTGGGAAGTTATTCTCTTTACTTAAGTGTGCTAATAATATTCTTTCTGTTCCTTCTTTTACAAGGTCTATACAGAACTTAGCTGCATCTTCATTTGATAAATGTCCTGTATCTGACATTACCCTCTTCTTTAATGAGTAAGGATAAGATCCCATCATAAGCATATTAGGGTCGTAGTTTGATTCTAATACTACTAATTTTGATTTATATAAGTGTCTTCTTATATTATCCGTTATCATTCCTATATCTGTAGCTATAGACATTTTCTCATTTTCCGCATAAAAATTATATCCTACTGCATCTGATGCATCGTGAGATATAGAAAAAGGTCTTATTATTAAATCCCCTAAAGAATAACTTCTATCATTTTCAAATACCTTCATATTGCTATCTTTTATATCCCCAAGTTTATCCTTCATTGCACACCAAGTTTTTACATTTGCAAATATAGGTATATCATATTTTCTAGATATTATACCTGCACCTTTTATATGGTCTGAATGTTCATGTGTAATAAATATACCTTTTATATTTTCCATATCTACATTTATATCATCAAGACCTGTAGTTATTCTCTTCCCACTAAGGCCTGCATCTACTAGTATATTAGTATCTTTATATCCTATATAATGGCAGTTACCACTACTTCCGCTTCCTATTGAACAATATTTAAGCATACTGTCACCTCATTCTTTATAGTCACAGATTATATTATACCAAAAAATTAGAGCATTAAATAAAAATTTAATGCTCTAGTTAAAATTTACTTATATTCACTTATTATTTTATCTATATCTATACCCTTTTTATTCCATAAATCAACAAATTTAGCTCCATTTACATTCTCAAACATATATGTGTTATAATATTCTTTTAAAGTTTCAAAGAATACTTCATCTCCCACCTTTTTTCTTACTTCATTAAATGCTAATGCTCCTTTAGTATATACATTCAAACTATAATCTATCGAATTTTTATATTGAGTTGTTGCTTTAAATATATCTTCGCTAGAATGATTTCTTGTTTGCATTTCCATAGTCTTTATAAGTTTAGACCCTACTTCTTTACCATATTTTTCTTCAAAATAGAGAACTGTTGAATATTCTGTAAGAGCCTCATCTAACCAAGGTTCACTTATTTCATCATTCCCAATTACTGAATACCACCATTGATGTGCAGTTTCATGTGCTATCACATATTCAAGTAAAAATTTGTCCTTTTCATTATATAAGCTTTGATCAATCATAACTAATGTTGGATATTCCATTCCACCTATGTAAAAATCACTTGCTATTACTGAATATGTTTCATATGGGTATTTCCCAAACAAATCACTAAATATACTAATTGAATCTTTAGCTATATTAGTTACTTCTGTTGATAGCTTTTCATTTAAATTATATGTATTTATATTCACATCTTTATAAGTATCCTTCTTAATTTTAAATTTATCACTTAGTATAAACGCAAAATCTCTTACTTTTTTTGCTTGTATTTCATAAAATACTTTTTCTGAGTCAGATTTCTCTGAAATTATGTTTCCTGTGCAACCAACTTTATATTTTCTAGGTATTAGTAACTTGACATAAAAATTACTTGTTTCACTGTAGAACGGATCTCCTACTGTTTCATAACTCTTTAAGTTCCATCCTCTATCATCATGAACACATGCTATGGGAAACCAGTTTGTTACATTTATAGTGTTTTCCCCATATCCAAATCTTCCTTCTGAGTTAGGTATTTTTACATTAAATTTCATATCTATGGATATTTTTTCACCTGGCTTTAGTTGTCTTCCTATTTTTACTTCTAATAAATCATTTTTTTCACCTTTTATCTCATATTCCAACTTGTTATTGTTATTTAATACATTTTTTATATCTATATATCCTTCATTGAATCCATTTGGATAAGCTTTATTCATTTCATCCTTTTCAAAAGGAGCAAACTCTTCCTTAGAAAAGGCATTAGGGTATATATGGAAATATATCTTATCTAAGGATATGTTTGTATTATTTACATACTCTATATTCTGATTGCACATTAGCCTTTTACTTTCATCATCAAAAATAACATCAATAATGTATTTGTTTAAATTTTTGCTTTCTTCAAAATTTAATGTTTGTACAGAATTTTTGCTCTCATATACATATACTCCACCCCATATAACAATTAATAACGCGAGTATCATTCCTGTTAATATTCTTACTTTTTTCGTAAAGTTTATTATCAACTTCTTTCCCCCTTTCTTTTTTAATGTGAATAATTTTTCTGTTTTTTCTGTAAGATAAACTTGTGTAATTAAAGTTTTAGCTTTTTATGATATAATCTTATCTGAGGTGATAAAATGTTTTTCAAAGAAGTCAATGAGATAGATTTAGGTGAAACTACTATTGCCAATATCTTTATAGATATATTTATGCCTATGGCTAACGGATTATACGTTAAAGTTTATCTTCTAGGTTATAGACAAGCATGCGACCCTAACTCTAATCCTAAATTTGATAATAATTCAATTGCTAAGAATTTAAATATACCTCTTTCTGATGTGATAGAAGCTTGGAAATTTTGGGAAAATAAAAATATTATTAGAATGCATAAAAATGAAGGATTAGATGATTTTGACTATTCAATAGAGTTTTTAGACTTAAAGAAATTTTATATGGACAATATGCATATAAATACAAAGTCTATAAAATCTAATAGTGATAGCATAGTTTCAGCTTCAGAAAACCCTAACATTAGAAAGATGTTTACTACGATAAATAAAATAGTTGGAAGATATCTTGACCCAGGTGAAAAAATAAGTATATTAGAAATAATGAATAAATATAATATGGATACTGATATGATAGTATGTGCTTATGAATATGTAAAGGATAAACATGGTTCATCTAGACCAGTTAAGTATATTGAATCTATTCTTAGAGGATGGTATGATTCTAATTTATTTACACCTCAAGATGTTAAAGATAGCTTTATGGTGAGAAGTGAAAGATATATGATGTATAAAACGATATTTAATGAGCTAGGGTTCTATAGACAGCCATCTAAGCCAGAAGAAAGAATTATGGATAATTGGTTTGATAAGTATAATATGGATATTGAAGTTATATTATCTGCATGTTCTAGATCTAAAAATACATCTAACCCATCTATATCATATATAAATGGTATAATTGAAAAATGGAAAAAATATGATGTAAAAACTTTAGATGACATAAAAAGACTTGATGATGAGTTTAAGAAGAAATCCGAAGAGAAAAAACAAATATTTACAAACACTAAATCATCTGAACCTACAGTAAAAACTAGATTCCATAATATAAATCAAACATTTACAAAATATACACCTGAAGAACTTGAAAAAATGCTTCAAGAAAGCCAAAAAAATAAATTTAAATAGGTGATTAAATGAAAGAATCAAAAATAAGAGAAATACTTGTTTCTTATCAAAAAAAAAGAGATAAAGCTGAATCTGAATTAGAACTTAGGAAAAATGATGTTTATTCACAAATTCCTGAATTTAAAAAATTAGATGATGAAATAAGCAAAGTTGGTTTACAATTAGCTAAATTAGTATTGCAAAATCCATCAAATAAAGAAAATATTATTTTAGAATCTAAGAAAAAAATGGATGCATTAAAAAATCAAAAAGAAGAACTATTAACTAAATATAAAGTTCCAAATGGATATCTTGAAATCCAACATGATTGTAAAATCTGTAAAGATAAAGGATTCTTAGATAATGGACATAAGTGCAATTGTTTAAAGCAAGAAATAATAAATGAGGCGTACAAAATGTCTAATATATCTAGGATGCTTGAGAAGGAAAATTTCACTACTCTAGATACAAGTATATTTTCCTCTGAAAAAGATCCAGAATCTAATATATCTCCACAACAAAATATGCTTCAAATAGTATCTATATGTGAGTCTTTTATATTGGATTTTGATAAAGATAACGGAGAAAACTTATTGTTCTATGGTGATACAGGACTCGGAAAAACTTTCATGTGTAACTGTATTGCAAAATCTCTTTTAGATAAGGGACATCTAGTTATATATCAAACTGCATTTAAAATGTTTGAAATAATAGAAGACTATAAATTTAAAAATGCAGACAGTCATATTTCTAAGGAAAACTATGAAAATTTATTTGACTGTGATTTATTAATTATTGATGACTTAGGAACTGAGCTTACTAACTCATTTACAAATAGTGAGTTATTTAATATATTAAATACTAGACTTTTATCTGGGAAGAAAACCATTATATCAACAAACTTATCTCCTATGCAATTAGGTTCTAATTATGCACAAAGAATCTTCTCAAGAATATTTGATAGATTCAAAATGGTTAAGTTTTTAGGAAAAGACTTAAGATGGGAAAGTAAAAAGTAATAGAAGAAAAATAATTTTAATATTTTTCTTCTATTTTTTTATTTATAGAATTGCCTAAATTCATAAGGATATTAAAATTTAGTTTATATATTTTTAATATCCTTATGTTATAGTAATCGAACTTATAAAAGTGTGTAAATTTAATATATAGCTATTTTACAAGTTCTAAGATAAATGTTTATTTGATACACATTACATACATTTATTATTAAGTTCAATTGCTATAAGTTTTATATCCAAAATTTAAACTTAATATCATACTTTATCATATATAAATTTATTTCTTAAGTATATTATTTTACAAAATAAAAAACTCTTAGATTATTCTAAGAGTTTTATTGGAGCTGGTGATAGGAATCGAACCTACAACCTGCTGATTA
>JBJEXX010000074.1:0-2741 GCA_051886215.1 Bacilli bacterium
TTACTATATAGATAAAGTTCATAGTATTTGATATTATGGGCTTTTTTCATTGTCTAAAGGAGTTGATAAATATTTATGAAAACGACCATAGAAACTTTAGAATTTCCTTGTGAATTTAAGAAAAAACTTAAAATGAAAGCTAGTTTAGGTAATTTAAGTATTAGTTTTACTTCAGGACATTTAATTAAAATTAATAATACCAATTTAAGTGTTACAGAACCATATAAGATTATTGTTGAGAATAATTCTAAGACACTAATTGCATATTTATACGAAGATAATGACAAGATATATTTGCCTATTTCAAATGCCATTATCTCATTTACAAAGTTTATTACTATCCTTAATGAAATGAACAAAATGGGAAAATAAATTACCAGTTATTTTACCAGTAAAACTACCAGACAAATTACTAGTAAAAATGGTAGACTTTTGGGTATTGTCATTATAAAAAGACTATGGTATTCTATGTATTGTAGAAGATAATTCTCTAGATATAGGTTAAAATTTGTCAAGTGAATTACAGTATGATTTGCCTAGCAATTTACCGTATAAAGTATATAGTAAGTTCCATATTGTATGTGATAATATGGTAGTGTAGAATTAGATTCTATAACAAATACTCTTTTAATTCTCCCCAAAAAAGCAGTATTTAAAAACTTAAATTAGCTATTAAACACAAGGAAAAAATTAAACCTTGTGTTTTTTATGTTCAAAGGAAAGGATTGGTGGTTAGATGGAAGAACAAAAGAAAGTAATAGCTGGGCTTTATCCTAGAGTATCAACTGAGGATCAAAGTAGATTCGGTCATAGTTTAGATGAACAAGAAGATCGACTTAAAAAACTATGTGAATTTAAAGATTATGAAATATATAAAGTGTATCGTGAAGAAGGGGTATCAGCAAAAGATACAAATAGACCTAAATTTAAAGAAATGATACAAGATATGAAAGATGGCAAGATAAACAAAATTATAGTTTATAAACTAGATAGATTAACTCGTTCTATTCAAGATTTAGAAAACATTTGTAAGATGTTAGAAGAATATAATTGTGATTTAGAAAGTGTGGCAGAAGAAATCAATACTGGAAATGCGAATGGTAAATTTTTTATCAGAATGCTTACTATACTTGCTCAATTAGAAATCGAAAGAACAAGTGAAAGAACAAAATTTGGTCTTATTGGTGCTGCAAAAAAGGGTCATATATCTGGACAACCTGCACTTGGATATACTAAAAAAGATAAAAGCAAAAAATTAGTAATTGATGAGTTAGAAAGTGATGTTGTAAAAAGAATTTTTAGTATGTATTTAGAAGGTTCATCTGTATGTCATATATGTGAGATATTTAATGAAGAAAATGTTTTAAATAAGCACTGGGCAACTACTACAGTAGATAAAATTTTATCTAATAAGATTTATATTGGAAGTATTGAACATGGAAAAAGAGATAAAAAGAATACTCAAATATTTGAAGATGTGGTTCCTGCCATTATAGATAAAACTACATTTGAATGTGTTCAAAAAAGAAAAGAGAAAAATCTAAAAAATTATAAAAGAAAAAGAACCTATATATTTATGCAAAAGATACTTTGCCCTAAATGTCATAAAATTATGGGTGGTGAATCCAGTACAAGTGGAACTGGAGATAAACATATTTATTATAAGTGTAATTGTTGTAAGAAAAGAATTAGTGAGAAGAAAATAGAAAAAGAACTTATGAAATTTTTAAATGATATGTTAGATTTTTTCTTGATCATTGATAACTCATTTAAACCATCTATGTGTAGAGATATTGATGAAGAAATAACTAAATATGAAAAATTAAAAAAAGATTTAAATGATAAAATAACTAGAATTAAACAAGAATTTATGGATGGAGAAATAGCTGCTAAAAGTTTTGAAAAGGAACTTCACTATTTAGAAAAAGAAATCAAAAATATTGAAATTAAAATTACGGAATTAAAAGATTTAAAACAAAATAATGAGCATAAACAAGATGTAGAATTGTTTTTCAATATGAAAGAAATAGAAAAATTAAAACTAAAATCAGAATATGTAAAAGAACATAATATTTGGAATCAACTAAGCCAAGAACAAAAACAATATATTATTAACAAATATATTGATGAGATAGAAATTAGTAGTGATAATCATCATAATATTTCTATTTTAAATATTATCTTCAATAAAAATGAAATTGAAAATATTGGACTTATGTTTAGAAATGATTGTTTTGATATGGTTGTTAATATAGAAGATAAAGATGTTATTTTATCTAATGTAAAAAGTAATGAAGAAATAAAAAAATATATTAAGACATTAAGAAAATTTTATAATGTAGTTGAAACAAAAATTACTAGTGAATTATTTGATATTAATGATTATAGTGAAGATATTATTCAAATAATTCCACAAGAAAAAAAGAATAAATTTGAAAAAAATAAATTTACAATATTACAAATTGAGGTATAGAAATATATCTCATTTTTTATTTAAGGGGGTTGATAAATTATGAATTATTTTTTTAAATTTTTAATACCACAATTATTAGAATATTTTGATAGTGATAAAGAAAAATTATTAGAATTTATTCCAAAAATTGTGAAAGAAAATTATAAAAATGAATTAGAAGACATTAAAGTTAAAAAAGATTAAAAATTGGGTATAGGTTCAAAAAAGGTTCTTATAGATTTCCTTATGTAATAAGGAAAAATTAAGATTTTTATAAGAATTTGAACCC
>JBJEXX010000075.1:0-38612 GCA_051886215.1 Bacilli bacterium
TTATAAAATAAGGAATAGAGAGTTTTTTTAATCTTACAACTGTCAAAGTCAGGATAATATCACAAATAAATATTGAGTGTCAATATTTTTTATAAATTTTTTTTAAAAATTCCTTTTCTGTAATATATTGTCCATTATATTTAAAAATATGTCTCTTTTCTTTCATCATATCATTTATATTATTAACTTTTTTTAATCTTTTAAAATTATATTTATTAATATATCTTTCTAATAAAAATTTATTATAATAATACTTTCTTTTTTTATACTCTTCTATTATTTTACTAAAAATAAAGATAAATACTAAAATAAAATTAAGATTTAAATTATATTTTATACTAAAAAATATAATTAAAATAACAATCATCATGGAACTAAAAATAGATAACAAAAAACTCTTCTTATAAGAAATAACTTTATTAAAAAATAAATTTAAAAGTTTACCTCCATCTAAAGGATATATTGGTAATAAATTAAATATTAATAAAGATATAGAATAACTAATAACCATATTTATATATTTATTATTTTTTAAGAACATAATTAAAATAAAAGTAAAAATAATCTGAAATATAGGTCCAAAGATTAATACTATAAATTCTTCTTTTATACTTTTATTAATATCAACCTTAAATTTAGTACAACCACCATAAGGATAAATATATATACCATTAGTATTCCAACCAAAATATTTTCCCATTAATAAATGTCCAAATTCATGAGTAATAATTAAATATAAATAGATTAATATATCCTTAAACATTCCAGTTAATAACGAAGAAAGTATTAAAAATATCATTAATTTATCTATGTGAATATATTTAAATAAATTCTTTATAATCTAAATACTTCCCTTCTTTTTCAAAAACCAAATATATATATTTATCTCTTGACTGTCCTATTAATTCACCTCGTTCTACATAATCATACATATTAAGATTAGTATCTACATTACCATACCAAACATCAACACCATTGTTTTGTTGAATAATAACTACTTTTCCATAATCATCTTTGTCCCCTATATAAACTATAATTCCACTATCTATACTGGGGATTAAATAATTATTATCTACTTCTAATTTACAACCATCTTTATACTTAGAATCATTTTTATAACTAAGTTTTTCATTAAATACTTTATCCGTAGAAAAAATATTATCTAAAGGAAATACTCCTCCTAAATACTTATTATATAAATTAGTAAAAAAACTAAAACTAAAATTATTTTCATATACATACTTATGTATATATGTTTTATAAGTACTATTTACTTTAACCACTATTAAACACAAAAGACTAAGTACTACACATATTAAAAATCTAGAAACAAAATTCAAAAAATAATTATTAACAAATTTTTTAAAATTATTATTCTCTTTATTACTCTTTTTCTTTTTAGATTTATAGTCATTAATATCCATATCTTTCACCAAGAAAAATATATGAACAATTACCTTATTTTATGTTTTATATTCTTTACTTTTCTATATTTAGACAATAAATTATATAAAATATATCCATACAATAAGTTAATAAAATAACTATGCACTATCTTATATAATAAAGTATAGATATTAAAATCAATTTTAGTAAATAATACAATTAATAAATAATAAACTAAATTATAATTAGTAATAACGATAATACATAATAATAAAAAATTGTAATCTTTATCATCAAATTTAGAATAATATTTATCAATAATCAAGCCACTTATAAAAAATAATAAACTATTTACAAGTAAAGTATCAGTATAAACTAAATCATATAATAGCCCTATAATAATTATGATTATATAATATAAATTAATTCTTCTCTTATTTTTAAATATAGGATATAAAACTATTATTGAAACAAGTACTAAAGATGGATAATATATATTTAAATCATTTATAGAAAATGGTAAATATAAAGATAAAATTCCTTCTAAAATAAAACTAATAATAAAAATTAAACTACTCATCTTTATTCTCCAATATAGTTACATATCTTATATCATTAAAATCTTGATTAGGTTTTACATAAATAATTTTACTCGTCCCGTATTCATCATTTTTTATTTTTTCTACTTTACCTATAAATATACCTGAAGGAAATACTCCTCCTAAACCAGAAGTAGTTATATCATCCCCAATACTTAAAGTAACATCTTTATCAACACTATTCACAATAAATAGTTTTGATTTACTATCATAATCATCTAATATTCCAAATTTATCTCCTACTTTAACTGATACTTTATATGATGAAGAAGTTAAAAGCTTTACAACACTACTATTATTATTAACACTAGTAATTTTACCAATTAAACCATCACTAGTAATCACACAATTATCTTTTTTTATACCATCTTTTTTACCTTTATCAATCACCACATTATTCATCCAATAACTTACATTTCTAGATAGTATAGTAGCATTAACATAATTAAAACCACTTAAATCATGATTTAATTCTAAAACCTTTTTTAAACTACTAACTTCATCTACTAAACTATTATTTAAACTATTTTTTATATTTAGATTATTTTCTATAGTAATTCCTTTAGTAAAAACACCATATAAATTAATAGATATATCTTTAAAAAAACTTTCAACAGGAGATATTTTTCTTTCTGGATTTAAGAAATATGTAAAACTTGATATTAATATAACACTTATAAAAAATACAATTATTACTACACTACTTTTATTATTTTTTCTTTTCATATATCTAGAATATTATGTTCATAAAAACTATAATATCCATTATCTCCTACTATTATATGATCAACTATAGGTATATTTTGTATTCTTCCAATTCTTGTTAAAGTACGTGTTATATTAATATCTTCCTTAGAAGGATTTACATCACCTGTTGGATGATTATGCATACAAATAATACTTGATGCACTAACTAAATAAGCTTCTTTAAATATTTCTCTAGGATGCACTAGACTTTTATTCAATGTTCCCATAAACAATAATTTCCTTTCTATAAGTTCTTGCTTAGAATTAAAGTAAAAGCAATAAAAATACTCTTGTTTTTTACCAAAAAATATATTTCTTGTATTCTCATAAATTTTTTTAGGATTATTAAAAAGTTCTTTTGTTGAATATTTTTCATTTAAAAATATTCTTTTACCAAGTTCTATGGAACTTTTTATTTCTATTGCTTTAGTAATACCAATTCCTTTAAAACTAGATAGTTTAGATATACTAATATCTTTTAAATCAGATATATTGTTAATATTATTTAAAATATCAGTAGCTATATCTTTAACAGAATAATTCTTAGTACCAGTTTTTAGAATAATCGCTAAGAGTTCTGTATTAGATAAAGAATTAACACCATATTTTAATAATCTTTCACGAGGTCTTTCCTCTTTAGGTAAATCTTTTATTAAATAACTCATGATGATTTCACATTACTTTCATAACTATCTATAATTGTTTTTAATATTTCGTTTAAATTATCATAACTATCTTGACTATTTAATAATTTATCGTATTGTTCCAAATCACTTATAAAATACCTATTGGAAATATTTTTTTCTTTAATATATAAAACATACCCCTTATCTTTATAGATGCTTTTTATCTTTTCAGCAATTTCATAAGTACCAGTCATTCCAACATATACATAATACTTACCATTTTCTTCTTCTACTAAACTAGAATCTAAATTAGATAAATTATCATTTAAAGTATTATTATTAGAAAATACACCCTGTTGGAGAAAATATACTACTTTAGTATCATTAAATGCCATTAATGACTTGTCATATTGATCATAGATAAAAGTACCAAAAAAATATCCAATTACAATAGCTAAAGATATAGGTATTAATATTTTTATTATTTTCATAATCATCACCATGACTATAATAACAAACAATAATATAAAAAAATGTCGAAAAAAAGATATAGTATAACTATATCTCAAAATAATTTAATTACCTTAAATATTTAATTTCCACTTCATAATCATAGGATTGTGATATCCAATTTTTATTCCAATTATTAGAAACATATTCTTTAGAATTATCTATTGTTATTTTACACTTAGAATAACATTCAATTCCATTTACATCAACATAAGAGACACTATTTGGAATATAAAGTTCAAAATACGAATTACCTACACTACTAATAGTCATAGCTTCAGATTCTATTGTAGTTACTGTCTCTGGGATATTCAACATTCTAAAAGCTGTTGCTGCCAAAAAATTTGTTTTTAAAGTTGTTATTGCTGGTGGGATAATCAATGTATGGCCTAAATTAAAATCAAGAGAAGCTCCTCCCCAATCAGTTAAAGTAGTTGGAATTGATATCATATAATCACCTGCACCATAGAATGCGTAATCATTAGTCTTTGTTATTCCCTCATCAATTACTAATCTACTAATTCTAATTGGGCAATCTCTTACAGCTTTATAAAAATTTTTATAGTCTTCTATTGAATTAAAAGTATCAGGAGGAATCATAAAATAGTCACAATAACTATTATCAACTGCACATTTATCTATATTTTCATCACTAAAAGATAAAGACAATCCATAACTAAAGGGTTCATTAATTATTTGTGCTGAAAACATCATCATAACATAATCCACACTTACATCCGGAGAGGTCCAATCAGATGCATCCGCAACTTTTTGTGGATCAGGTAAAGTAACATTTTGTTCTTCCAGATATTGTTTTAAAATACTACCAAATGGAGATCCACCATTAGCTGTTGAAGTAAACCCACCACTTTCAAAGTCCGTAGTTAAACCTTTCATCTCACCTGTTCCTGTTAAAATTAAAGTTCCATCATTATATAAAGTATATTCTACATTATCTCCTGATTTGCCAGTATAGTCTTTCTGAGCTTGAATACCATTAATTTTTATTTTACCTTCAAAATACTTATTTGCAGCTTGCTCTGTTGTTGCATCATAATCTATCCATAAACGTAAAGTATATTTTATCTTTTCTCCAGGTAATAAAGTAGTTTTATGTAATACCCTATTATCTAAAGTATCTAATTTTTGTGTACCAATATAAAAATCATCTATTGAAGGATCATATTTTATGGAAGACTTATTATTATAATAACCTGCTTTATAATAACTTCTATCAGATTGTTTTAAATAATCAGTTTGTTCTAAATTATATTTTATATATGCATCATTTAAAGTATTTGTTGCAATATCTTCTAATGTCAATGTATAACTTGCAGGAATAATTCCTGTATTAGTTACTACAAAAGTATATCCTTCTTGTTCTAATCCTTCTTCATCACTTATAGGAACCGCATTAATTAAGTCTATAGCGTATCCCTCTGTTTCTTCATTTCCTTCTAAATCACTTGATAACTTAAGTCCAAAATTAGCGGTTGTTATTCTATTTTTCTTTGTTCCACTTAGTACTACTCTAAATAAGGCATAACTTATTCCAAATACTAATAAGAACAATCCTAATAGTGCGGTTACTTTTATTATTTTATTTTTTATTTCTTTCTTTTTATTTTCTTTATTTTCCATATCTACACTCCTATTCTAAATTCATTATAAAATAACCCCCCCCCGTGTCAACTTTTAGTTAATTTTTTTGATACTTGAGTGTAAACAAAAAAAGTAAAAAGATAGACTATGATATCATAGAACTATCTTATTTATTATTTATTAATAATAATCTTAAAAAATAAAATTTACATAAACAATTATTTTATAACAAAACTATTTATCCAATCACATATGGATCAGTACTTATTCCTTTTCCAGAAATAATTGAACTCTGAGATTTAAGAGTAATAGTAGGTATTACATAAAATGGATTATCGGTTCGAGTCACCACTAAAGTGCTAGCTATTATATTAACAAAATCTCCAGATAACTGACCACTATCTAAATTATAATATCTAGCTGGAGACATAGTATAATAACCATAACCAGCATCAAAGATTAAATATGTATTATTTGTTGCTAAACTCCTAGCAAGCAAAGCAGTACCTCCCGATAAAATAAATTCATCTGCGCTTAATAATGCTGCCTTACTTTTTACTTTATCTTCTTCTCTACAACTTAAATCAATTTTAATTTTCATGTTTTTTAAATCCTCTGTTTCAGCTGCATCATCATAATCTTCACACTCTTCATCTTTACAATATTTATCTCCACTCATATCATAACTACCTAATTTTATTCTAGTTTCATAACCATATACATTCAACAAATGAGAACCTAATACATTGCTAGGATAATCAGCTGAAGCATCTTCTCTTGTATCGCTACAATATGTACTTGTTGTTACAAATTTATCATAATTTGTTAAGTTTGTATTATACCAATTATCCACTGTTGTCTTTATTTCACTTGTAGAGTATTTTAAATAAGTCGGATCATCATATTGACTATTATATTTATATGTTTTACGATCTATCTTATCATTTAATATCAATCTCACACTTCCATCTTCTAATACTCTTACTATTCTCCATGTAAATCCTCCAAAACTTACATAGTTATTTACTTCTGTTCCTCTATAATAGTATGTTGTTCCACCTTCCATATCTGAATGTGCATATAATCCACTTTCTTCATTACTTGAATTAAATCCAGCAGCATATATTTCTTCTTTATTACCTAATACTTTATTTGCATTTAAAATTGTATAAGCTAATGTTCCTTCTTTGAATACATTTGTTGTACTTGTTATTTGACTTCCTTCTATTTCTAGTTTTCCTTCAAATGTTTTATTCATTGCTTCATTTTCTGCTTCATAATCTATCCATAGATTTAATTTATATGTCTTTTCTTCTCCTACTTTTATTATATCTGTATCTATTTGATATAAATTATTATTATTACTTTCTTTCTTTGTAGTTGTTGTATTACTTAATAACTTTGGTTCTATAGTTATTGTTTCTCCATCTTCTACTAAATTATATCTTATTGTACTTACTGGTAAGTCTGTTGTTTCTAGTGCTTCTATTTTTAATTTATAATAAGCATCTATACTTCCATCATTTACTACTTTGAATTCATATGATTCTAATTCTAATCCTTCTTCATTTGTCATTGGATAGGCATTTTCTAAATTTATTGCCATTATTCCTTCTGGCATATCTTTTTCATCATTTCCTTCTAAGTCTGTTAGTTTTAAGGATAATGTTCCTGTTGTTATTTTATTTTTCTTTGTTCCTGTTAGTACCACACTAAACAAAGCATAACTTATTCCGAACACTAATAAGAATAATCCTAATAGTGCGGTTACTTTTATTATTTTGTTTTTTATTTCTACTTTTTTCTTTTCTTTATTTTCCATACTTACACTCCTATTCTAAATTCATTATAAAACTACCCCCCCCGATGTCAACTTTTTGTTAATTTTTTTGACACTTAAATGTAAAATAAAAAAAAAGAAAGTTTAAACTTTCTTTCCACAATTAGAACAAAATTCATTTTCTACTAAAGTGCCACAATTTGAACAATACTTTCTTTCTAAATTATTATACATACTTATTTTTATTTTTGAAATTCTTCTTACCATTTTTATAGCGAATACATATAGTAAAATTACAAAAACTAAAAATATTAAAAAGAATAACAATGGACTAGAAACTGCAGTAGCAGATAATAAATAATCATATATACCATGTAATAGAACTGGTACAATTATACTATAAATAAAATATTTATTGGATTTTTTATCATCACCCTTTAATTTTGTCAGCTTAGAAAGTCCTAAATAATAACCCATATAAACCGCAAAAAAAGCATGTCCTGGAACTGCTAATACGCTTCTCATAATACCTACGCCAATTCCACCATTTATAACAACATACAAAATATTTTCAAGAGCAGCAAAACCTAGGGAAGCAAAAACACAATATACTATAGCGTCATACATATAATTAAATTCTTTACTTTTCCAACAAAATAAATAAACAAATATCCATTTTGAAAATTCCTCTATTAAAGCAACTCCAATAAAATAATATGGAATTAAAGTTATAAGATTTAAATTAGCTTCATTTTCAGAAGAAAAAAAAGGAATAAACATTTCTAAAAATCCAGATAAAATCAAAGTAATAAAAGTAGCTAATACTCCTCCTAAGAATACCCTAATAAGAATACTTTTAGACTCTTTTTCTATTTTATCAGCTTTATATATAAAATAACCAATAACAATAATTGGTAATAAAGCTATAAAAAATAATAATTTTAAATATTCCATAATAACCTCTATTTATTATAAAAATTTTTATAGTATTTCCTAAATATATCAAAACTAGTATTAATAGCAATTCCTTCTTTAATCATTTGTTCATATTTTTTAGGACTTACCCACGCTATATCCTGAACTTTATCAGCAGGTATCTTAACTTGTCTTTTTGTTGCATTACTGCGCACTAACCAAACATCAACAAAATCCCTTGTTCTTTTATAACAACCAATATATTCTAGCGAATCCATTGTAATAGTAATATTATATTCTTCTCCTACTATTCTATAAGCGGCTTTACTACTTATATCATCCTCGTAATTAACTATAGTAGAGATTGTTTCCCATTTATTTGGATTAGTTTTTAAATGACCACCTCTCTGACGAATTAAAATTTGATTTTTTTCATTAATTATCCATACATAACAACTAATAAAGTACTCATTAGAATTAAAATCTTTTATAGCTCGACAATGCCTGGTGGTTTCTTTTCTATTATTAAAAGCTTCTACAACTTTACTACGTCCCATACTACACCCCACTTATTCAAAAAATAAAGTTAATGTCATTAAAAATACTCCTATTAAAAAACTAACTATTGCGTCGGTCTTATTTTTCATATGTCTTACCTTAGGAAGTAATTCCATTATTGCAATATATAATAGCATTCCTAAGGTGATTGCTAATAAAACACCTACAACTAAATCATTTATATATTTATTAAATATCATCATAATAAGACCACCAATAAATGATGAAATAGCAACTAATATCATTATAGGAATAGTCTTCTTTTTATCATTTTTTTGTCTAAATAAAGTAGAAGTAACTACCATACCAAGAGGTATATTATGTAGACCAATACCCAAACTCAACATAACAGCTGTTTTTACATCTGTAATAGCAGTAGTATACAAAGCCATTCCTTCAATTATATTATGTAACATCAAAGCACACGCAGAAATAAAACCAATATGTTTCAAATTATTATTATCATCTTTTGCTGTATTTAAATTATCATCATGATCTGGAATAAATTTATCTAATATTACCAACATAGCAAAACCAAATACAATTAGAATTATAAGTAAACCGTACATAAATGGAGTTTTAAATATTTCTAAAGTTTCTGGCAAAATATCTAATATAATAAGCATAACTATAACACCTAATGCTACACTAATAGAAACTTCAACAAACTTTTTACTATTTTTAGATAAAAATACAAATAAACTACCAATAATAATATATATTCCAAGCAATAATGTCAGTATTAAACCAATATAATTTTCCATATTTACCTCCTATTTTAATAGAGCAACAATTATAACAATTATTCCTATTATTATTCTGTACCACATAAACAATTTAAAATCATGATTTTTAATATATTTTAATAAAAATTCTATACATAAAAGTCCTGAAATAAAAGCAACTAATATTCCTATTACAAAAACAGGTAAATTTGCCATTACAACACTTATTGTCTCTGCATCAAATATTTGTAAAATTACAGCACCAAGTACTACTGGAGCAGATAAGTAAAAAGAAAACTTAGCCGCATCTTCTCTATTTAAATTTCTAGCTCTACCTGCCGCAATAGTAGTACCACTTCTTGAAAAACCTGGAACTAAAGCAAAAACTTGACTACAACCAATTACTAGAGCATCTAAAAAATTCATTTCTTTAAAACTCTTTTTTTCTTTCATAAATTTATCAAATAGGAATATTAGAATACCCATAACTATTAAACATATTGCAATTAATATAAAATTACTTCTAATCATATTTTCAATTACATCTTCGAATAGAATTCCCGCAATTGCGGCCGGAATAGTCGCAACTATTATAAACCATAATAACTTACCCTCTTTATCTTTAGGTCCTTTTGTTATTCCTTTTATAAACATGTTCCAAAAATCTTTAAAAAAGTAAATTACAATAGCCAATAAAGTACCCAAATGTAAAGCAACATCAAAAGCCAAATTAACATCTTGCCCTAAAACTCCAATTCCAAATAAATCTCTAAAAATAATTAAATGAGCAGATGAAGAAATTGGTAAAAATTCCGCAATTCCTTGTATTACACCTAATATAAAAATCTGAAAATACATATATTATCTTCCTTTCTCTAAAGCTTCCATAATCTTAGGAATAATTTGTTTTTTTCTTGAAATACATCCTTCTATAAAATATCCTTCATTTATTTCTTCTATATCAAAACTTTTTTCTAAAATTCTACTTGCATCATCATTATATATTATATATGAACCATTATTAATAATATCAGTAGCAAACAACGCTAAAATATAATAATCTTCATTTTTACATATATCATTAAGCATTTCTATGTATTCACTAAGTTCTTTTCTTATTGATGAAAAGTCTAAAGTAGTTATTTGTCCTATACCAACTTTTTTATCATCAATAACAAAACCTTTAAAATCACTATATAAAATTTCTTCTTTAGTTTTTCCTTTCAAAGAAGCACCAGCTTTTATCATAGAAAGACCTAATTCATAATGATCAACACCACATATTTTTTCCAATTCACCAACTACAATTTCATCCATAGTAGTCGTTGTTGGAGATTTAAATAACAAAGTATCAGAAAGAATAGCTCCCATCATTATACCCGCCAAGGTCTTAGGAATTTCTACTTTTTCTCTTTTATACATATAATAAATTATTGTATTAGTACTTCCTACTGGCATAGTATTAATATTTATAGGATTAATAGTTGAGAAATTACCTAATTTATGATGATCTACTACTTCTAATATTTCAGCTTCTTCTAAACCATCAACACTTTGAATTAATTCATTATGATCTACTAATATAACTTTTTTTCTATTTTTATCAGACAAATTATTAGTTCTAAGTAAACCCAAACACTTCTTATTATTATCGATAACCGGATAATTAGTAAATCTATATTTATCATGTATATCTAAAAAATCATTATAATAATCTTTATTATTTATAAAAATATTTCTATCTTTACCTATTATTGTAGAAACATAATTACTATATGTTAAACATCTTGTTATATCAACCGCATTTTTAGAAGTTGATATTATATTAACTTTATTTTGTTTTGCTAATAATAAATGTTCCTCTTTTATTTGAGAATTACCTACCAATATTAACATCTTAACATGGGATTTTATTGCGTATTCAATAATACTATGTCTATTACCTAAAATAAGAATCATATCACTATTTAAAGAAATTTCATCCATAAAAGTAGTTGACCTATAACTTGGTGAAATAACTTCACCTTTTATTTCATCATCAAATTTTAATATTTCTGTTCCTTCAGATATATCTAATATATTTTTATAAGACGTCAATATGTTAAAGTCTTTTTTTTCTATTATATATTCCAAAATATTTTTATTAGTAACCATTCCTTTTATTGTTTTATTATTATCAACAATTGGAACACCAGTAATATTTTTTTCTTTCATATAAAGATAAGTTTCATAAATAGATTCATATTCATTAACACAATAACCTCTATAATAATTAATATCTTTTATTTGAAGTTTTACATCATTAAGATATTTTGGAGTATTAACATTAAAATAATTTAATAAATATTTAGTTTCATTATTAATTCTGCCTAAAACATAAGGAGTAGTTTTATATCCTTCACTATTTTTTAAATAAGAAAGACTAATAGATGCGACAACACTATCAGTATCTGGTTTTTTATGTCCAAATATTAATATATTTTCCATACTACCTCCTTATTCTCTATACAATTATACCATATTAAAAATAAAAATAAAACTACTTTTCTATAGTTCTATTTTCACTTAACAACTCACTTAGAGTGACTATATTATATCCTTTTTGTCTTATATAATTTATTATTGTAGAAAGTTCATTAATTTTATTATTATTAACTTCTATTATAACTCCACTTTCTAATTGATTTTTTAAATCTCCAAAACTATTTAATTTAAAAGAAGGAATAATTGTATACATTTTATTATTACTACATATATCTAATATTTTTTGGTCTTTATTATCTACTAAACAATAATTACCTTCATAATTAATAATATTTTTTAAAGTGTTTTTTGTTAACAATAATTTTTCATTATCAAAGCTATTATTATAATTTAAAATTTCTACTTCATGATAATTATCTGCAAGCATATATATAATATCTTTATTATTTTCAATATAAATACCATCAATAAAAAAATTACCTACTGCATTTTTATCTTCTAAACTATTATAAATTTGCTTAACTATTTGAGAATCCTTATTAACTTTAAAAACCAAAGCTACACTATCTTTTAAATAATTACCTTTAACTATATATTTATCATACTTTCCATCCAAACTTATAGTAGGTAAACTTTCTTCATAAATCAAATAATTAGAATTATACTTATTCATCTTTTTCATTTGAGTATAACTTCTATTAACATCAACACTTAAACCTGAATATCCTGGAATTATTTCATCATTATTAATAGTAGCGTTAACACTTTTTACTTCATATTTATTTTTTTTAGATTTTATTTCTTTCATTAAAGGATCAATATTTTTTACAAATTCTACTACTTTGTTAGTATAAAAAAAACTAAATAAAACAAAAATACTAACTAATATAATTTGTATAAATTTCTTTTTCATACTAAAATATATGAAAAAAAATAATGTCTATGCATTATTCTTTTTTTTATCATCGCTTATTAAATCATTTAACAACTCAAATTTTTCTAATATCTTTATTTCATCATCAATATGTTTATCAAAATATTCTTTATTAGAATCATCTTTCATATTAAAATCATCTAGTAAACTAAGATCATTTTTCATACCTACCACCTATTATAATTATATCAGATATAAAAAAACATATGGCAAATTATAAAAAAATAATATTATAATAGACATTATTTTACAAAAAAAGACCAAAAGGTCTTATCCTGAGAATAACATTAACATTGAAAGTAGAACAATTATCATAGTAGCAGCTCCAACTCCAACTAACATTATCATAGTTTGTTGTTCCATATGTCCTAATCTTTCTTTATATTTTATCTCTCTAGCTTTATTTTGTAATGAAGAAACACTTCTAGAAAACATCAATAATCTTTCTTGTTTTCTTTCCTGAGATCCTAAACCTAAACGATATAAAAGTCTCATCATTCTCATCGAATCTCTTACTGGATAATCATTAGCAAAATCAACATAAGGTTGAATAGAAGAATCACCTGCATCTATCTTTGCAGTCATTTCTCTTAAACCTGGTTTAAAAATATCAGGAGCATCATCTATACTTTTGGCAATCGCAACAGGAACTGTATAATGTTGAACTAATATTTCTAATCCCTTTAAATAATAAGGCAACATTATATCAATTTCATGAAGATGCTTTTTATAATACTTTTTTAATGTATTATATTGACTCTTAAATACTAAGAAGCCTACAAAGACCGCAATAACAATATTCAAAGCACTAAGATTAGATAAAAATACTAATAAAATTACTACTATAGCAATAAATGCTGTTGATAACCTTTTTTGAAATAGTTGATTTGGATCCACACTATCACCATATTTAGCGTGTACTAAAAAATCATAATCTTCTTCCCTTAAATGATTAAATATATCTTGATTATCTGATAAAAATCTTTTACCATCAATAGTTTTATTATATGCTAAAACAAAAACTATTATAACACCAAAAATCAATACTTCCATTATTCAACACCTACATTCTCGTTATAATATTTTTCTCCTTTTAGAAGAAAGTAACTATCGAATAATATGATACCATGAAGTAAAATTTTCATATACCACATATCTAACAATCTAATATACGTCTCATTTCCTACTAAGTATTGAACTAACATTGCTAGTAAATATAACATAAAACCAAATTTTAAAAATTGTCCATGGAAAGCTTTCCTATCAATTCTATCGCGATATACACTTTCTACAAGCATATCTATATCTTGTTGCATATTTTCTAAAGATTCTCCTGTATCTCTAGCACCTTCTTTGGTAACTTGTAAAAACAATTGATGCATATTTTTTACTATATAATAAGGATATCTTTCATCCATATATTTTATAGCACCTTCAATATTACCATCTTGATAAGACATTTCTATCATTTTCTTAACATCAGACACAATTGGTTCTTCAAGCACTTGTGAAGCAACAACACCTTCTAAAGCTTTTACAAATGATTTAGTAGTTGCAAATTCCATAATCGTATTAGTCGTATATGTTTGAACCTGTTCAAATAAAAATTCACTATATATTCTTTTACTTCTTAAAAAAGCTAAATATGGAACTAACATAACTGCCAATATAACATATAAAATACAAATCTTTAAATCATAAAAATAGACATAAGATACTACTCCAGCAAAACCTCCTAAAACGACGCACTGAAATAGATAATCTTTAAACTTATATTCTTGTCCCAACTTTTTTGTTTTCTCATTAACCACTTTAAAAGAGTAAGGAGCAAACTTATTTATTATTACATTTCCTTTTTCTTTAACAAACTCTTTAACATTATTACCATTAAATAAACGATAGGCAACTATAAAAGCCGCGATTAATAATAGTATAAATAATTCCATATTTACCTCCTATAAAGTTTCAAGTTCTTCAAATTTATTAACTTTTTCTTGATTTGGTAAAACAACTTTAACATTATTACTTTCTTCATCAACACTATGATCTATATTAAATTTATCTAAAGTTATATTTTGAGCCGCTAAATATTCTAATAAATATTTAGAAGGATTTGCCTTTTTAGGAATACCATCAAAACCCTTTTTATATAAAACTTTACTTTGTGGTTTATTATTATCATCTACATAAAATTCACAAACTTCATCTATTTCACGATGAAACTTTTGATATTTAGAACTATAATAAGCTTTTATATGAACTCCTAATTGAACATATCTATATATAGTTGTTAAAAATTGATCAACATCCAAATCAGTCTCCATTAAACTATACATACGATATGGTATAGCTGTAGCTTTATCAGCATGTATTGTTGACAAAATATTATGACCTGATGAAATAGAGTTACGTACTGCAGAAACTCCTTCCGCACTACGAACTTCAGCAAGTAATATCCATTTAGGGTTCTGTCTCATACATGTAACTAAAACATCTGAATAAGATGCAATATTATTAGTTTTCATAGCTACTATATCTCGATTTGGAAAAATTCTATCTAAATGTAATTCCAAAGTATCTTCTATAGTAATAAGTTTTTCATTTTCATTAGTATGTGACGCTAAATATTTTACAAATTCTGTTTTACCAGAACCTGTTTCTCCACTTACAATAATATTACAATGACCTTTAACACATTGAATTAAAAAATCATGTATATCGTTTGTAACATAATCCTCTTGAAGTAATTTTTGTTTTTCAAGTCTTATTTTAGCTGGTGTCTTACGAATAACCATAGCAATACCATTAGTAGCAACTGATTCATGAACAAAATTCAAACGAAGTTCTGTTGATTCAGCATCTAAAAATGGATTAGCAGCATTAAAAGAAACCCCCATACAATTGGAACATTGAAAGGCAAGTTTCTCTACAACCGCATTATTTATACCAGCTACTTCTGTTCTAAAATTTCCTTTAGTAAGGGATCTTAACCAAATCTGTGCATTATTTGAATATGATATATCAGTAATATCATCATCATCTAAAAACTGTTTAAACAGACCAAAATCTAATTGTTCAAACATAGCATCTTGCATAAAATCCCTTCCCTTCTATTCTTTATTTTTATTCTTATTCTGTACCAGTATCCTCAGTCCATACTGTTACAGTATTAATAAATTTCTTTAATTTTTCATTACTTACTGCGATATCTCCTGGTTCATCTTTTAAACTTTCAGCAGTAGGAACTGGAATAATTGTTGTCTCATAAGTTCTCAAATAACTTGCCTTACGAAGTAAAACATAATCATCTGCTGGTAGAGCAAAAATAATTTGTGATGGTGTTGTCTTTTCATCTAAATTTTCAAACACATTATTACCATCTGCATCTTTTACTGCTAAAACTTTTACATTTTCAAAAAGTTTTCCTAACATGATTTTATCCTTTTGTGTAGCTTCAGCATCTTCAGCACCATTAACTGCTTTTAAGTAAATATCAATATAGTTTCCTGGGAAAATTGAATTACCATATGTAGTTTCCATATTAACAGCCAAGTTATATAAAACATATCCATCAGGATAATCAAGTATTATACTATCTGGTAAATCATCTTTAGATACTACTGCTCTAGCATAGAATAAACTCCCCTCTGGAATTACACTATCTGCATTTGCATATTTACCAACTACATCTGAACTATTTTGAAATGCATCTCCCTTTAACATTGCAGGAGGCACTTGAATAGTTCCAACTAAATCTTCTGTTATTTTTGTCCCAGGCGAAATAGTTTCTTTTGCATAAGGAACTTCTATAGGATTAATTTCTTTAGAAATACGCATATTATATCCAATATATAAAACTATAACTCCTAGTAACACACCAATAATTGTAACCGTATTTTTATTAGAAATAAATTTCTTTAAACCTGTCATACATACCCTTCTTTCTCTTAATTAATTGTTTGATAATATTCATCACTAGTAACTGTATTATAATTACAAATATTATAATCGCTAAAGTTAGAACCTCTATTTTTGTCACTACAAATATTATCCACTATTATATTATTATCATACACTGATTCAATAATTGCGTCAAGTCTATTCTCAATTCCTAAAGTACCTTCTTCCTCGTTATTTCCTTTAAAACTAGAAACTGTTTTTGTTTTTACTTTGACACTAACTTTAGGAGGTGTTTCATTAATATCATAAAACGAAATATCATAATCTTTAGTTCTTGTAACATTATTAGCAAATCTTCTTGTAAAACTATCTACAAATTTTTCTTTATCCATACGGATTACACCATGCAATCTATAGTAACTTAAGTCTACTGCATCTTCCATAGCACCTTTTGTAGTTTCCTTCAACAGGTAATAATCAAGTTCATTACCTGTTGAATACTCTTGAATTACATTTACCATTCCAAATGTAATTAGACCTAAAACTATAATACCTATAGCCATAAATGCTTTACTCATTTTTACACCTCCTATTTAGTCCTGTTAGTTTTTTGATGATTAGTAACATATTTACTATTATAGAAATTAACACCATTTGTCAAAGGCGAATAATTATTATCGAAATTAGTGTATAAACCATCATTTTCTATATTATTCCAATTATAATTTCCGTTCTTTCCTATTGAAAGTTTTAAATAAGGAGAACTATTATAAATTGATTTTCCTCTTGATTCAACATCAGATATTAAAGATTCCGGATCAATACTATATCCATTAACTGAAGCTTTATCATTAGCAACATTATTTGTCCAGTTATAACCTGGATTTCTATCTGGGAATAAATCATCTAAATTAACTGTTCTATATCTATATGGTAAGTTTCCAGAAACACAATCCTTACATTCTACTGGTTTACATTTTCCACCAACCTCACAACAATCAGGATCATCAGTATCACATAAGGAAACATCAGCACCATAGAAACAATTTACATCAATATTCCATTGTTTATCGCTACCAAAATTTCTAATTTTAGTAACAATATTCCAATTTATAGAAGTATTATTTTTTTCACCATAAGTACTACCATTTTTTAATCCAGATGTTGCCATAATACCACTAGTTATACCAAAAGTTTCAGCATTATAAGGATAGTATCTTATATCATTACTATTCGCAGAAGTAGTATCTGGGTCTGTATAGAACAAATATCCTCCAAATCTATATCCTAACATATTAGTACTATCTTGATTTTTATATAAAACACTACCATTTTCTAAAGAAATGAATGCTTTAGGAAAATTTATAAAAGAATAATCTTTTTTTGTGCTATAACTTATACTAGGTTTTTGATTACCTTCAAAATTAACATCTTTACCAACATTATTAACAGTCCTTGTTATAGTTGCATTAGCAGTAGCTTCTTCAGTGGTAACTGTATCTGTACATTCCCAGCTACCATCTTTTTCTGTACACTTATAGTCATTCTTTATCTTATTCTTTGCCTGCAATTGTAATTTTTTCTGATTTTCATATTCTTCTTCTGCTTGAGCTTTTGTTTCTACACTCTTAGAAGAACAATTATTATTACAAACTATTTCACCTTTACAAATTTCACTTTGGAAACCATAAACACAACCATAAACCTCGCTGGAATTACTTGGATTAGCTTGTATGCTATGCTTAGTATATTCAGCATTTTCCCTTACGGCTCCAGTATATCCATCAGCTTTGGTTCTTGCAGATGGGCAAACCATCCACCACCATTCTTTAAACTCTTCATTTTTACCAGCTCTATAACTTCTAGCCTTAGGAGGATTATACATACTTTCAACATCACACCATGCTTTGCCATTCTTTGTTCCAGATGTTACAATTAATTTTTCCAAATTATTAAATGAACCTATATTATTATCCTTAAAAGAAATATTATTAATTGATTTTTTCTGTTCATAAACTTGTTCATAACAACTATTAGAACATTCATCAGAATATATTCCACCATCGCATTGGTTTACACACAAATCAAAATCTTCACTTGGTCCACCAAAAGCAGCATTAGTATCAGTGAAATAAAAACTTGGTCTACATACCGCTGGTTTAGTAGGTTGTCTAACAGAAAAAACACTACAACTTTTAGTACTATTTAATTTTACTGTATATTTAAAACCACCACTAGAATAAGACGCTTTTGGAGAATCATACTCTATAGTCATATTCTCAGTACAAACCACCTTATACCAGGTATTACCTTCATTATCTTTTATATTCTCTACAGTTGTAAAACTCTTTATTAGATTAGAAGTTTTACTTGAAGATACTCTATTTTCTGTTTTATTAAATTGGCAATATAATGATGAAACTTTATCTGACTTTTTGTCAGAAGTTAAATTTTGTAAATTACTGACAGTAGATGTAACTTCATTAATTTTAGATTGAATATCATAGTAAGAAGTTGAAATATCTATATCACTTTTACTATCAAAACATTCTGGAACACTACTAGCAGCATACTCTTTATAATCACTTTTATTATACTTATTTCTAAAGTTTACACAAATAGTATCACTGTAAAAATTATTTTTCTTTGTAGATGGTAAAGTAAATCCAACACTAAATAAAGCATATTCTCTATTAATATCGGTTTCAGCTGACAAATCGCCTTTATATCCATTAACCTTACAAGCATCTCCAAGTTTATGAGTTTTATCACCTGATATTGCAACATTAGCTACTTTATAAGGATATGAATGAATAATAACTTCTGTACCAGCTGGAGCAGTTATAGAAAAACTAATTTTTCCGTCTTTATCCGGTTTAATATATTGAGTTCCACTTTCTGAATCAACAGCCAACATATAATAACCATTACTTTTTTTACTATAATTACAAGTAACCATTTCATCATTAGCTACACAAGAATCACTACTTATATTATTCCACTCATCTAAAACATAGTATTTACTAAATTGATCATAAACAGTCTGAGCAGAGAGTGTCGTACTCCAATTTAAATAACACCATTTTTTTGCCATATTATCTGCTTTATTATTAGCAGCATTTACAGAAAAATTACTACTAATTACAGAACAGGTAATAACAAGACTAAATATTAGAAATATTAAAGATTTTCTTCTCATGATTTTACCTCCTGACTTTTATTTATATATTCTGCATAACTTTTTGCGGTTTTATAATTATTCGTTTCTTTTAAATTATAATTATTAATTTTTTCATTTTTTCTTAATAATCTAGCATCTATTCTAAAAACAACTGATTTTTCATATCCAAAAAATCTTGTACAAGTATATAATGAAATTATTTTATCGTTCTCATCAACATCTATTTCATAATCATATAAACTTTCTTTTTTAGCAGTATCTATATAATCTTTCATTTCTTCTTTTGTATATTTAAATTTAGTGTAGTAAGCTTCAATTTCCGGGAAACTAACCGCGAATATTTTAAATACATAGTTTTCATTATTTAAAGAATATTCTATATATTTATTATTTTTTGCAAAATTAATATCATAAAAACTTAACAACTGCTCAAATCTTTTACTATTTTTATTTGCTATTTTAGGATTAGATGATAAATTTAAAATATTATGTCCTTCTATAATAGTTCTATCATCTAACTTTTGTACATTATGATACGTCCAACCTATATCTGCGGTTACATCATCAATAGGTGCATCATCATAAAACAAAACAGGATAATCTATATTTGTACCTTGTACTTTTAACCAACCTACAATTGTATAATTTTGTTCTTTTTTATATTTTTCTATTTCAATCGTTCTATCAACAACATTATAAAACTGCTGATTATGAATAAATTTACATATCAAAAATATTATTAAAAACAAAACTAAAAATATCAATACACCAAAAATAATTCTATTTACTAAAATATTTTTTTTCTTTTTAAGTCTATTTTTTGACTTTTTATTTCCTTTACTATTTTGAAACATCTTATTACCTCAATTCATATGGATCATTCATAGTTCCTTTTCCATCTTTTATCAAAACATCTTTGTCTAACATTGTAACAACTTTAATGTTTGCTTCTTCAAAAACAAAATTATAAAATTCTTCGGTTTGATACATTGCATTAACCATTAATAATTGATCCTTAGAATTAAGTGTATTTCTAACAAAATAAGCGCCTTGTCCATATCCAGAAGATCCTAAAGAAAATAATTCAGTAATATCAGGAATGCTTAATAAACATTCTACTTTTTTATTTTTCGCAGTTTCATCAATTAAACCATTTTTATAATAATTAACTTCATATGTTCCTTTAACCATTTTTTTAGTAATCAAGTAATCTTTTAATTCATGATTCAATTTATAACCTATATTATCTTTATCAGTAACATTAAATAATTTAGCTTTTTCTTTATAAGAATCTCCATATCCAACTTCTACATTCTCTCCTTCACCATTCTTCAAAATATTGTCCATTATTACTTTTATATTACCATCATCATCTTTATCAATAATTCTCCATAAATATCCAGAATATTTTACATACTCACCTGCATATCTAGTATTTAATTTATTACCAGCTTTTCCATAATTATATCCTTCTAAAACATATGGTTTATAATAACTTCCATCGCCAGAAACAACAGATATTCCTTTTTTTATATTAATTACCGGTCTTATACCATTATAACTAGTGATATCATTTTCTGAAATTCCATAATTATCATGTTTAGCCCACACAGTATTATCATTCTTACCTGTCATAGTCCAAAAAGTCATTCCATTATTTAAATAAGTAATACCATTTTCAAAACTTTGATTATATTCTGCTAAAGTAAGAATTCCTACGTTTGCACTTATTTCATTTTTACAGCTAGTGTTTTTATAATTTTCATCATCAATTGCATCATTACACCATTTACTTTTAACAATATAATCACTAGGTTTGTATAATTTATTATAATAATAATCATTTAACCACTCATAAACATAACCATCTTTTTTCATACCTGTACTATATGAAATATTAGCTAAAGAATCATTAGTAATTAATTTTACAGTTTCATCATCATTAGCTTTAACAATTCTAAAAAGCATACCTGAATATAAAACATAATTATTATCATTATTTCCTTTATATATACCATCTTTATTATCTTCTTTAGCTATATAAGATAAAGTCTTAATTACTTTTACATTTCTATACTTTGTAGTTTTATTTTTTAAGGAATCATAAGCAACATATTTAATTTTATAAGTACCAACTTTTGTAGAATCAACTGTACCTGTTATAGTAACATTTTTGGTACTTTGTTTTCCTTCTTTAGCATCCTCAACACTTTTTACTCCTAATTCTTTATAAGTACTACCATATTCTAAATTAATAGTTTCATCACCATTTAAGATAATTTCTGGTCCTTCATGATCAGTACTAGATTTATATTTACCACATTCCAAATATGTATAAAACTCATAACCACTTTTAGTTTTCTTAACTTTCACCCAACTATTATCAGTAGAACACAAATCTTTTTTACCAGGAATATATAAAGAAGTTATAAGTTTTCTATTATATAATTCTTGTAAAGAAACTGTAGATATAGCGCCTACTTCTTTAGGATATTTATTTAGATTTTTTTCAAAATATAATTCACCAGCTGATTCAAAATCATTCTCCATTATTTTAAAAGAAACAAAGTTTTTAACAAATAAAAGCCATATAAGTAATAAAACTATAAGTATAATAAATACAACAAGTAACTGTTTTATTATTTTTTCATGTTTTTTATAAAATTCACTATTTATTATTTTCTTCATTGATTTTATCTCCTTTCAAATAATACACATATTCACTATTTCTTACTGTTATAGATAGATAAATTTCATCAGCTTTTTCTATATTTTGATCTACTAAAAATAAAGAACTATTTCCATTATATTTAACCGCAATTGGATTTTTAATATTGACAGTGTATTGCTTACCATCTACTCTATATATAATTTTACCATAAGTATCTAAAAAGTCAATAAAACTATAACCATCAAAGTCTTCTGTATCAAGAGTTAATTTAATAATTTTTTTAGTACTAGATTCTAAATAACTACTACCTATAGAACATCCTTGTTCGGTACATTTTTGATGGAGATAAGAATAACTATTTCCCATTTCTATACTATTTATATTAATAGTTTTATTATTAACTACTAAATCTTTACCTAAATATCCTACATCTTTGGAAATCTTTGTAGTATAAATTTCTGGATTCAATTTAACTTTACAATAATTAAATTCAAATCTACCTCTTACATTTTGATAGTATATAGCGAATTTTTCATCAAGCATATCTTTATCTACTTTATAAATCAAAATAAATCTATTTTCACTTCCTTTTTTATATTCATTTTTAACATATCCTTTTCCTAAATCTTTAAAATCATTATTATATTTCAAAGTTGGAACATATTTATATTTATTGCTTACTAATAAAAATTTTTCAATATCCATAATTCTACCAACAGAATTATTAACAACAGTAACATCAACAATTACAAAACCACTATTTTTCTCTATAACATTACCACTCTGATCAAAATTAGAAATATAACTATCATTAATAGTTATACTATAATTATTGGCATTAAAAGTTTTTCCTTCTTTATAACTCTTATCTCCTACTGCAATAGCTCTCCCTATAATAAATACTAAAGCAACAAAAATCACACCAAAAACTATATTCAAAAAGAAAGTATTTTCTTTATAATAATATTTTAAAAACCTTATTCTTTTTTTTAATTCTCTTTTATATACATCCTTATCTACTTCTACCGCAACTTCTACTTCTTCTCTATCTTCTTCACTAATTTCTTTAAATTCTTCATCTTCCTTAAAACCAAACCTATTAAGATCTATTCCTAAAATACGTATTATTAACCATACAAATACTATATATTGTGGAATACTACAAATAAGAAGTAAATCTCTAACTAATCTTATAGATTTAGCAACAACTAAATCATTTCCTACATCATTAAAATATTTGGCTCCTACCATAAATACAATAAATACAAAAACATATTCTATAAAAACAATAATATAATCTAAAACAGGTTTCTTTTTCTTTTTTAATAAAATAAATATTGCTCCTATAACTAAAAAAATAAGAATAATAATTAAATAGAAAAAATCAGAAGCATAATTCTTAACAGATTCAATCAAAGGATTATATATACCTGTTGACATATATTGCTTAACAAAAGAATAAAAAGTACTTGTTTTATAATATATATATATACTAAAAATCAAAAGCAATATATGTATTTTTCTAAAATTTTTCATTAAAAAAGCGTAAGGTTTTCTAATAATCATAACTTATTCTCCTCTATTATTCTTTATCGTATTAATTATAACATAAAAAAAGGAAATATAATTACAAAACTTAAAATATATGTTAATATTTTAATAAGAAAGAAAAAATGGTATTTAATACTAGGAGGTAATTATTATGAAAAAATTATTTTTATTATTAACAATTATATTTAGTTGTTTATTATTTACTGGTTGTTCATCATTAAAAACAATAAGTTTAGATGAATTAAAAGAAAAATTAGATAATAAAGAAAGTTTTATTTTAGAAGTAATTCAAACTGATTGTTCACATTGTAAAGAGTTTTCGCCAAGATTTAAAAAAGTCTTAAAAGATAATAATTTAACTGCTTATCAAATAGATACTCAAAAATTATCCGAAAATGAAAAAAAAGAATTTGATAGTATTATTTACGTAAGTGGTACTCCAACAGTTGTATTTATAAAAGATGGTGAAGAAAAAGCAACTCATTATAGAATAAGTGGTGCAGTATCTAATGATAAAATAATAGAAAAATTAAAAAAAGCAGGATATATAAAATAAAAAAAACGGTTTTCCGTTTTTTTATTTTTCTAAATAATCTTTTCCCTTAAATGGTTCGTCTCTAAGTAAATCTCTATAGTTTTGTTGTCTTAAAACTTCATATATACATATTGCAGCACAATTAGATAAATTTAAAGCTCTAACTTTATCAGTCATAGGTATTCTCATACAATGTTTAAGATTATCTTTTAATATTTCTTTAGGTATACCTGTAGATTCCTTACCAAAAATCAAATATATTTCTTCATCAGTATTAGAATAATCAAAACTAGTATGAGGAACATGTCCATATCTCGTAAAATAATAATATGTACCTTTATTTTTTTCTTTAAATTCTTCAAAATTTTCATAAACTTGATAATCTAAATTTTCCATATAATTAACTGCACTTCTTTTAACATGCGAATCATCTAAGCTAAATCCCAATGGTTTAATCAAATGCAACTTAGTATCTGTAGCAACGCAAGTACGCATAATATTACCAGTATTACCCGGTATTTCTGGTTCAAATAAAACAATATGATTCATATATTATCACCATTAACTAATTTCAAACTCATCTAAATATTTATTTAATTCATTTATAGTAAGGCCTCGAGAATTACCAATTATTTTATTTACTTTTCCATTTGTAAACTTAACTATTATAGGATATGCTGAAACTTTTTTATTTTTTGAATATTTTTCATTAAATTCTTTTAAGAAGTCATTTTTATTATCAACATTAGTTAAATTTAAATAAAGTATTTTATCGTATAAATCTTTTTTATCTATTATTTTTATAAATTCTTTTTCAAAATTTCTACAAATATCTTCATCCGATGTACACATATATAAATATAATGCACCATTATTTTCTTTTAAATAAGGATCTAATTCCTCATATCTTATTTCAGATAAAGTACCATCTATAACTGGAACACTAAGTTTATCTTTTTTGTAACTAGCATACCAACTAGATAAATATAAAACTATAACTATCGCAACTAAAATTAAAAGTGCCACTTGAACATAACTTTTTACTGTAATTTTATTTTTTTCATTACTCATATAATCACCTTACCTATATTAATTTTATCATATAAATAATAATTTGATAACTTAAATTATTAATTTTAAAATATTTTTTATTTTTTCTTTATCTTCATCATAAAAAATAACTAAATAATTATTAAGACCTATTTTTTTATACTTATCTATTTTATCTATTTCATCTATATTCTTGTAATGTAAAATAGTCGTAATACAATCATGATTTATAATTGGATAAAACTCACCTTTTCTATCTTTTAAATAATACCTATTATTATTTTTACATATTTTGCATATTTTATTTGTATTAATTAATTTATTTAAAGGGCAATATTTCATAATCATTAAATCAATTCTACCATAGATAACTTTTTCTACATTTGGAATACATCCATATCTCTTTTGATAGTTTTCAATAATTTTCTTTGTATTATAAAAATCACTTTCCACAGATAAACAAAATTTATCTAAATATTTGAATAAATAATTAATACTATAACTATTAACACAATTCAAATAAGTACTACCAATCAACTTATTTTTATTAGAAAACTTATTAATAGAAGCTGTATCACTAACTACAAGTTTATTATTATCTAGATTTTTAATATTATTAACTCTTGGTACATAGTAATATATATTATTATATTTTTTTGCATATTCCAAATAAAGAAGAAAATCATCCACATAGATATTTGATACATTATATTCTAAACAAGCATCTAATTGTTCTTTATTTCTAACTAATACATTTAAATTAAATTTACTAGTTTCTACTTTACTTTCATTATTAATATATTTTTCTTCTTTTAATTCTCTAAAACTATATTTTCTTTTTTCTATTAATTTATCAACTAATTGTCTTCTAGATTCATTTATTAAACTAAGTGGAATAAACAAATTAGCATCAATATCAAAATCTATTTTAGAACATACAAATGGAGTATTACCTAATTTATTTAATTTTTCTTTTATTTCATCTTTAGTTGTTGCTTTATTTATAGCTTGTTCTATAACTTTTGATTCTATACTTTCTTCATTTATACCATCACTAATAATTATTTTTAATTTTTTATTAGCTTTAGCAATAATTTTAAAACTTATTTCAAGCTTTTTTAAAGTAAGATTAGACAATTCTTCTTTTAATTTTATATCAAAAGTTTTAACAACATCAGAACATTCATTTATTAAATTAGAATTCTTTAAATAAACATATTCACTAGCAGAAGAAATAAGATTCATTTTTTTATCATATAAATAATTACAAGTAAGACCTTTATTATTACTAGTAAACCTAATTCCATCACCTTGATTTAAAGTATGATTAAGTTTAATTAATATTTTATCTTTATCAAAAGAAATAACTTTACCAATTACAACACCTAAATGATTAGGGCTTTTTATATTAACAATATCTTTTTTTGTTTCATTATTAATAAAACCTTTAGTAAACTCTCTATTATATAAAACCTTTAAATTATAAATATCTTCATCTGTTATAGTGTATTTTTCATTTTTTAAATAAGCATCAATAATACGTCTATATAATCTAGTTACAAAGCCTACATAATATGGACTTTTCATTCTTCCTTCTATTTTTAAACTAGTTATATTACTATTTAAAATATCTTCTAAATCATTTATACAAGATAATTCTTTAGTACTTAATAAATAATCTCCTGAAGTATTAATTCTTTTATCATTTTCATATAATTCATATTTTAATCTACAACTACCTGCACATTCTCCTCTATTACCACTTCTATTTCCTACTAATGAAGAAAAAAGACAACAACCAGAATAACTAACACAAAGAGCACCATGAATAAAAACTTCCGTCTCTATATCTTTTACTTTTTTTATTTCTTTAAGTTCTGTTTCTCTAGCAAATACTACTCTGTTTACTCCTAAAGATTTCAAAAAATCAATATTATCTGCAGAATAATTATGCATTTGTGTAGACGAATGAATATTAAAATCTGGTAAAATTTGATGCACTAAATCTATCATACCAATATCTTGCATTATTAGAGCATCTACTCCTATTTTATACAAATATTTAACATAGCTAATAAATTCTTCTACTTCTTTTTCATAAACTATAGTATTAACAGTAACATATACTTTTACTCTATACAAATGACTATACTGAACTACTTCTAGTAATTCCTCTTCACTAAAATTTTCTGAGAACTTACGAGCACCATACATCTTACCAGCAAGATATACAGCATCCGCACCATTATGAATAGCTTGATATAACATTTCTTTATTTCCAACAGGAGACAATAATTCTACCATATTAATCACCAATCTAATTCTACCATAAATTAAGTTGCTAAATAAATACTTTTTATGTATAATAACACCAGGTGATGTACATGATTATAGGGATAATCGCAGAATATAATCCATTTCATAATGGTCATAAATATCAAATAGAAAAAATTAAAGAAAAATATCCAGATAGTACCATAATAGTAGTAATGAGTTCATCTTTTACACAACGTGGTGATGTTTCTTTATTAAACAAATGGAAAAAAACCAAAATAGCTTTAGAAAATAATGTTGATTTAATAATAGAATTACCTTTTATTTTCTCTACCCAATCAGCTGATATTTTCGCAAAAGGAGCAATTGAAATCTTAAAAGAATTAAAAATAGATTTATTAATATTTGGTAGTGAATCAAATAATATAAAAGAATTAGAACAAATCGCTTTAACACAAATAAACAATAAAGAATATGATTTAAATGTCAAAAAATATTTAGATAAAGGATATAACTATCCAACAAGTATGAATAAAGCTTTAAAAGAAATTATTAATACATCTTTATCTACTCCCAATGATCTTTTAGGATTATCTTATATAAAAGAAATAATTAAACAACAAGCACCTATAAAATATGAAACTATAAAAAGAACTAATGATTATCATAGTACAAAATTAAACTCTTCTATTGTTTCCGCAACTAGTATTAGACAAGCTCTAATTGAAAAGAAAGATATAAAAAATTATGTACCTAGTACAACTTATAAATATTTAAAAAATCCAGTTTTTATAAATAACTATTTTAGTATTTTAAAATATAAAATATTATCAACAAAAGATTTAAGTATTTATTTAGATGTTGATGAAGGTATAGAAAATCGTATAAAAAAAGAAATTATTAATTCAAAAACATATGAAGAATTAATAGAAAAAGTAAAAACTAAAAGATATACTTATAATAAAATAAGTAGAGCCTTAATTCATATATTATGTGACTTTACTAAAGAAGATAAAAAAGAAAATAATAATATAAAATATATAAGAGTTCTAGGTTTTTCTAATAAAGGAAGAAAATATTTAAATAAAATAAAAAAGGAAATAAGTATTCCTTTAATAACAAAATATAAAAATAATGGTCTTTTAGATTATGAGTATAAAATAACTTGTATTTATTCTTCTATATTAGAAGAAACTGATAAAAACAATTTAATCCAAGCAGAATATAAAAATCATCCTATTATAAAGAAGTAATTACTTCTTTTTCTTTGCAAAAAACGCAATAATTTCATATTCAAATAAAACATATAAAACAAAGACTACCCAAAGTAATATTGTTTCAAAAACACCATTAGTATATTTCCCAATTAAACCTGGTATACTGGAAGGAATATAAGTATTTACAAAGCTAGAAACGAATGGAATATTTACATTATTTACTAAAAAGTTTAAAAGTCTAAATAAAATATCTACAATTGCAAAAAAATAAATAAATGTTGAAAAACGTTTAAACCAAATTAAACAAATTATAAATATAACTAAAACTACAATTAAATCAATATACATATTCAATACCTCTTTATTCATTATAATATTATATCTAGTAAAACTATTACTATCTTCTTTTATATTATAGCAAATTAAAAAAAATAATTAAACATTTATTAATTATTTTTTGGATTCATATAAACAACACTACTATTATCTAGATTTATACTAGATATAACTTTCTGTAAATCATTAAAATTAAGTTTTTTTATTATACTTATTTTATTTGGTACAATATCTTTAAATCTTAAAATATCATAAATCAAATTATCAATAGTTACTTCTATATTATCTGACATCTGAACTTCTGATGAAGTCCATACTTTTTTTACTCTTTCAACATCTTTTTCTGTTATATCAAATGTTGTTAATTCTTTTTTTAATTCTTTGATAAATTTATGACTATTATTAGATTCAGCAAAAATACTTATAGTAATAAAGTCATCTACTATCTCACTTTCAGCATATAGACTAGTCATTAAACTTTTCTTTCTCATATCTTCTCTAAATTTGGAAGATATGCCAAATTTTAAATTTAAAAACATATTTATATACATATTAATATTTATTAAATTAGCGCAATCTATATTATCAATAGGAATTTTAATACCATAAGCCACTTTAGGAACTACTATATTTTTTTCTATATTAACTTCCTTTTTATTTATTTCATTTGGCTCATCATATTTCTTTAATTTTAATTTTGATTTTTTTACAGGATGCTCAATATCATACTGATCAACTATTTTTTCTAATTCATCTATAGAAATTTTACCACTTATAAATAATAACATATTAGATGGTGAATAAAATGTATTATAACAATCATATAGATCTTCTTTAGTAATTTTATTAATTTCTTCTACAGTACCCGCAATATCATCTCTTATAGGATGAATTTTAAAAATTGCTTTTCTTAATTCTTCATCGATTGTCCAATCAGCTTCATCATCATACATTTCTATTTCTTGAGTTATAATTCCTTTTTCTTTTTCTACATTTTGATCAGTAAAATATGGTTCACTAACATATTTTAATAAATATTTTAAATTATCTTCAATATTATTATTACCATAACAAATATATTGCGTTAAATTATAATTAGTATTCGCATTAGCATCAGTTCCCGATGCATTAAAGAAAGTAAACGGATCAATTCCATCTTCACTTTCAAACATTTTGTGTTCTAAAAAATGGGCAATACCTAATGGATAAGATTTTATTTCTTTACTACCAACGGGAGCAAAATCTTTATTAACAGATCCAAATTTAGTAGCAAAACTCATATAATAATTACTTTTATATTTATAAGGAATAAAATAAACATTAAGACCATTTTTTAATTTTTTATGAAATACTTCTAAATCTAATCCTTTAAAATCAATCTTCTTCATCATTAGTACCCTCCAGTAAATAAATTGTGTCTATCTTAACTTTTTTCGCTACTTTTATTATTTCTTCTTTAGTGACCTCTAACATTTTTTTCTTTCTTGTTTCTATATCATCAACATCTAAAATACTCATCGCATAATATGCTTCCATCAAAGTATACTGTTGATCTTCTATTTCTTCTATAGAAGTTTTAAATAATATCTTAGCTTTTTCTAAATCTTCTTCACTAAATTTTCCTGTTCTCATATCTTTTAATTTTTCTTTAACTAGTTTAACAACTTTATTCATATCATTACGATTAATACCAGAAGAGATAATCATAGTATTATCGGGTTTATTACAAACAGAATAAATATAATACGCTAAAGAGTGTTGTTCTCTAATTTCTTTAAAAAATTTAGAATCAGTTCCACTTCCTAAAATAATATTAAATAAAGTCAATGGATATTTTCTTTCATAACTAGTCAATTTAACTAATCTACATCCAATACTCAATTTAGATTGCTTACTATCATCTTCTTCTATAATTGTTTTAATTTTACGTGGTGATTTAATGCAATCTATATATGGATTAATTTTATCTATCCTAAGATTATGAAATTTAAAATTCTCTTTAATAACTTTATCTGTATATTCAAAATCTATATTACCTAAAACAAAAATATCTATAATATTATCTTTCATAAATTTATCATAATACTCATATAAATCTTCTTCAGTTATTTTTAACAAATCTTCTTTATAGCCAAAACTTCTATAACTAAAAGGAGCTTCATTATCCATATTTTCCAACATTCTAATAGTACTATAAGTCTTAGTATTTTCTTTAACTGAATCTATTCTTTGTAATAATAAAGACTTAACTATTTCAAAAGACTCTTTATTAAATTTTCTATTATTTACATTAGGATGAAAAAGTATATCACCAAGAAAAGCAATACTTTTTTCAAACATATCCTTTTCTGTATATTTAGGATCTAAAAAAGATAATAAAAAATTAGAAACATTGTAATTACCAGTTCTATATCCATTATAAGATACATTTAAAGAATATAATTCTTGAGAAGCAATTGACAGTTCCCTAGCTGTCTTATATTTTTTAGATGAATAAGTTAGCATATCACCTAAAAAATTTCTAATTGTGATTTCTTCTTTTTTGATTTTATTTCTAAAAATAACTCTAACTTTTATTTCCTTAAACCTTTTTGTCTTTATCATGTGCAAATGATATGAAAGATATTCTTTCTTCTTGTATTCCATATAAACTCTCCTTTCATATTATAGATTCTAATGCCAATAAAATCATTTTATTTAATACATCTTTTCTTTCCTCATTAGTTAAAACTTTATTTTCATATTCACTATTTATAACCGACATCAATACAGATGCTTCACGATTTAATTTACTAGCTAAATAAAGTATGCCAAAACCTTCCATTTCGCAAGCTAAAAATTCTTCTTGTGGAAAATTTTTTTTAAACTTTTCCATATCAATATACCACTCAAAAACATCACTAGTTATAGTTTTACCAATATTCAAATTAATATTTAATCTTTTTGATGTTTCAATAATTTTTTTATTTAAAATTTCACTTGCTTTTATTTCTTTTACTTCGTCACTATCATATAATTTAGGATAGTTACTCAATGAATAAATATCACTAGATAATACTATGTCTGAAACTTTAACTTTAGAAGAGTAAGCACCAGCAGTTCCTATTCTTATTATTTTTTTTACATCATAAAAATTATATAATTCATAAGTATACAAACAGGCACTAGGAATCCCTATACCAGAAGGAAAAATAGTTACTTTTCTTCCCTTATAATACCCTGTATATGCAGTTAAATTGCGAATACTATTAACTATTTTAACGTTATCCAAAAAATTTTCAGCAATATATTTAGCCCGATTAGGATCTCCTGGCATAAGAACTACATCTGAAATATCTTCTTTATTGCTCTCAATATGCATTGTTGGCATAATATCACCACTTTCTACATTATAAGTATATCAAAAAAAGAACTATTTTCCCAATAGTTCCTGAAACTTTTCTAATATCTCATATATATTTGTACAACTCATAAAACATATTGCACTATTTTTGTGAATTAATAATTTTTCTACTGAATCAACACTTATTTTTTCAGCATTTGGAATAAGTTTAATTAAATTATCACTAGAAGCATTTGGATAATCACTTTGTTTTTCTCTATCACAATGAATATCCATAACATACGCTTTATCTGCTTTTTTCAAAGCTTCTGCAAAATCATCCATCAAAGCCTCTGTTCTTGAATAAGTATTTGGTAAAAAAACTGCAACTATTTCTTTGTCTGGATATTTTTGTCTAGCTGAATCAATGGTTACACTAATTTCTGTAGGATGATGTGCATAATCATCTATAGTCACAACATCATTAAACTTTTCTTCTTTAAATCTTCTTTTAGCATTTTTAAAATCTGCTAATTGATCATGTATATCTTCAAAAGAAATTTTTTCTTGATCACAAATAACAATACACGCTAAAGCATTTAATATCATGTGATTACCAAATAACGGTAGTGAAAAACTTCCATAAAACTTATTATGATAATATACATCAAAACAACTTCCCTCACTAGTCAATTTTATATTTTTAGCATAAATATCGTTATTTTCATCAAATCCATAGTAAACTATTTTCTTTGAAGTTTTTATTTTTCTTACATTTTGATCATCACCACAAGCAACAATAAAATCACCTTTATTTACAAATTCTTCAAATGTTCTTATTTCATCTTCTAAACCATCAAAACACTCTACATGCTCAAGCTCAATATTTGTTAGAACAACATAAGTAGGATGATAAGCTAGAAAATTTTTCTGATATTCACAAGACTCTAATACAAATAATTCATTATCCTTATCAGCAAAACCACTTCCGTCTCCAATAAAGTAATTACAACCTTTCTCACTTTCCAACACATGAGAAATCATAGTACTTGTAGTAGTTTTACCATGTGTCCCACAAACAGAAATAGTTTTAAACATACCAGATAAATGTCCTAAAATCTCATTATAGGATTTAATTGTAAGCCCTAAATTCTTTACCCTTTGTATTTCAGGATGATCTATACTAAAAGCTTTAGAATAAGTAACAATAGTGTCTTTATCTAACTCATGATTACCATCATAATATATTTTAATTTTTCTATTATCTAAACCCTCTTGAGTAAATTTATAACCATGGGCATCATCATAACCACAAACTTCATTTCCTAAATCAAATAAAATTTGAGCAAGCGTTGACATACCAGAACCTTTTATACCAATACAATAATATTTCATAGTTTTCATCTCCTATTATTATTATAGCAAAAATAATATATATTGACAAAAAAAGATACTAATTTTAGTATCAATTATTTTCTATGTCTATGAGACATTATCTTAATTTGTCTTTTTATAGTATTAGTATTATTTCCTATAAGATGTGAAACATTAGAGCAAAGATTAGCAAGTTGATCGTCACTTAAATTATCAATTAAATCAATTGTTTCTTTGTTAAAACATTTATCAAATATTTCAATTTTCTTTTTATCGTCCATTTAAGCCTCCTAATTTCTTTTCTAATTTCTTTATTTGTTCTTTATGCTCCGCTATTTCTTTTTTTATTTGTTGCGCTTCAAACTCTTTAGGCATAACATATGATTTTTCTTCAAAACCACATTTTTGACATATTCTATAATACTCAACTGTACAATCATTAGAACCATCTTCTAAACCTCTATGCCCAACTTCACGTTCTTTCCAATCTTCAAAATCATGACCTCTATTTGCACACTTAATAGATTTATCTTTAGTAAAATATTCTTGTAATAGATCTTTTACTTTATTATCAAGGTCTAATTTATCTTGTAAATCCAATCCGTCTAAACATTCCATAAAACTAACATAATCTAATTTCCCATTTAGAAAATCATCTAAAAAATTTTCATTTTCCATACCAATACCTCCAATTTACCTATATTATATACATATACTTATAATAATTCAATAAAAAAGACACTATTTTATTTCATAGCATCTTTTCTAGAAAAATTAATTCTTCCTTTTTTATCAGTTCCTAAACATTTTACTAAAATTTCATCACCAAGTTTTACAACATCTTCTACTTTTTTAACTCTTTCTTTAGCAAGTTTAGAAATATGAACTAAACCTTCACATCCAGGCCATAATTGTACAAAACATCCAAATTCTTCTATTTTTACAACACGGGCTGTATAAATTTTTCCTTCTTCTACTTCTTTGACAACATCTTTAATCATTTCAGCAGTTCTATTAATGATTTCTCTATCTGTATGATAAATAATTACTCTACCATCATCTTCTAAATCTACTTTAACTGCATTAGCATCATTAACATCATTTACGTTACTTGCTTCACAAATGATTTTAGTAATCATTTCTCCGCCACGACCAATTACTTCTTTTATCTTATTTGGATTAATCATAAATGTTTCAGTTTTTGGTGCATATTCACTTACTTCTTTTCTTGGAGCTTTTATTTGTTTAGCAATAACTTTTAAAATTTCCATTCTAGCTTTTTTAGCTTGAGCTAGAGCTTCTTTTAAAATTTGCTCATTAATTCCCTCTATTTTTATATCCATTTGTAAAGCACAGATACCATCTTTTGTTCCCGCAACTTTAAAATCCATATCTCCAAGATGATCTTCCATACCTTGAATATCAGTTAAGATTGTATAATCATCACCATCAGTAATTAATCCCATGGCAATTCCCGCAACTGGAGCTTTAATTGGAACACCTGCAGCCATTAATGACATACATCCAGCACAAATACTAGCTTGAGATGATGAACCATTACTTTCTAAAATTTCACTAACGACTCTTATTGTATAAGGGAATTCATCCTCACTTGGAATTACTTGCGCTAAAGCCTTTTCACCTAAAGCACCATGTCCTATTTCTCTTCTACCTGGAGCCCCATATCTTCCGGTTTCACCTACAGAGAAAGCTGGAAAATTATAATGTAACATAAATCTCTTTGATGCTTCTAAACTTAAACCATCAATAATTTGATGTTCACCTAAGGCACCAAGTGTAGTAACAGATAAACTTTGAGTTTCACCTCTAGTAAATAAAGCTGAACCATGTGTCCTAGGCAATAAATCTATATCAGTAGAAAGTGGTCTTATTTCAGTCATTTTTCTACCATCAGCTCTTATATGTTCTTTTACAACTATCTTTCTGAAAACATCATATTCAATCTTTTCAAGAACAAGCTTAACGGCAGTTAATAATTTAGTAAGTTCTTCTTCATCTAATTCTTCTTCATTCTCACTCTTATATTTATCTACTATATCTTCTTTTATAGTATCAACAGCTTCATACATTTTTAACTTATCTTTAATACGAAGTGCTTTATCTAATTTCTTACGAGCTAATGCATCAATTTCTTCATTTAAAGTTTCTGGTATATCCAAAACTTCATATTCCATTTTTTCTACACCAATTTCTTTAATAATCTTTTCTTCAAATTTAATTAACTCTTTAATAGCTTTATGTCCAAACATTAAAGCCGCTAACATATCATCCTCACTAACTTGTTTAGCAGAACTTTCTACCATGTTAATAGCTTTCTTAGTTCCTGCGACAGTTAAATTAATATCAGATAATTCTTCTTCTTCATGTGTTGGATTTATAATAAATTTACCATTTACTCTTCCTACTTTAACCGCAGCAATTGGTCCATTAAATGGAATTTGACTAATACATGTTGCTAAACTAGATCCAAAAAGAGCTGTCATCTCTGGAGAATTATCAGGATCAACTGATAAAACTGTATTAACTATTTGAACTTCATTTCTAAAATCTTCTGGAAATAAAGGTCTCATTGGTCTATCAATCATTCTAGCCGCAAGAGTTGCTGCCTCTGTTGGACGACCTTCCCTTTTTATAAATCCACCTGGTATTTTTCCAACAGAATAAAGTTTTTCATTATACAATACCATTAATGGAAAAAAATCAGATAATATTTGAGCATTTTTAGATACAACCGCAGTTGATAAAACTACAGTATCTCCATATCTAACTAATACACTACCATTTGCTTGTTTAGCTACTTCTCCATGTTCTACAACAATTTTTCGACCATGAAAATCCATTTCAAACACTTGCTTTTTTTTCTTTCTCATAAATACCTCATTTCTAAAAAAAAGCGACACTAAAAAACGTGTCTACTTTTATATTTATTATTTTCTTAATCCAAGTTCTTTAACAACTTTTCTATATCTTTGAATATCTTCTTTTGCTAAATATTTTAACAAACTACGACGTTGTCCAACTTTCTTTAAAAGACCACGACGTGAATGATAGTCATGAGTATGAATCTTTGAATGTTCAGTTAATTGTTTTATTTCTTCAGTAAGAATTGCAATTTGAACTTCTGCAGATCCAGTATCTTTTTCATTTCTAGCAAATTTTTTAACAATACTTTCTTTTACTTCTTTAGTTAAAGCCATTTCATTTCCTCCTTTTAAATATATTCACCAAGACCTAGTATAAATCGAAGGTTTTTTATACCAAGAATCAGCAACAAAAATAATATACACTATATTTATGCATTTGGCAAGAAATAATTGCAAATATATTGAGTTTTTTTTAGCATATAACCTAATTTTATATTAAATTTTATTAATCTTTTTTATTAGTACTTTTCTTTTTTGTTGAAGTTGATTTTTTAGAAGTAGTTTTCTTCTTAGTTTGTGTTTTTTTCTTAGGAGCTTCTTCCTCTACTTCTTCATATACAGCTTCTTTAAATTCTTTAATATCTTTTTTTACTTGTTTAGAAAATTTCTTCATATTTTTCTTTAAAATACAAGAATTTACAATATCTACAACTGCATAAGCAAGTAAAGCAATACCTAAAGTTTGAGTTAATAATGTTGCTCCTTTAAAAGGATTAAATACAAAAAGTATTCCACAAGCTAAAGTTAAAACTGAAACAATCATAATAGTTAACCAATTATTTGAATTATAATCTTTTAAAGTCATTGCATATTGTATTTTTATTACACTGTTTCCTATCATCCAAATACCAATTATTACAGGTAAAAAACTAGCTACTACTTTAGTATTAGTTACAATAAGAGCTCCCGCAATAACACAAATTATTCCATACATCAAATCAAAATTAAATGTTTTTTCATTATTTCTAAAATATCTTAAAATTCCAAATATACCTAATATAATAATCGCTATACCTATAATTGTAGAAATCATACTTATAATTTGTTCAGGCCAAACTATTAAAAGTATTCCAATAATTGCGAATAATATACTAGACGCAAATTCTCCATACCATATCTTATTAAATGATTTTTTTATTTCTTCCATATCCTCACCACTTTCTATTTAAATTAAACCATAAAATATAAGTTTTGTAAATTAATATAAAATATATTTAATAAAATTGACATAAATATTCATCTTTATAAATAAAAAAATACTATTTCTAGTATTATTTAATTTCAGTTATTTCGATTTGATATGATCCGTTAGGACTTTCTACAGTAACAATATCTCCCTAGTTTGACAGTTGTTGGTAAAAAATATCCTCTAGATATTGAAAAATCTAGT
>JBJEXX010000076.1:0-10930 GCA_051886215.1 Bacilli bacterium
TTATGTAGTAATTATATCAAATTCTTTGCGAAGAAAATTTACTCTTTTTCTCTGTTTTTGTGGCAATAATTTGATATTTTTAAAAAATTATAATATAATCTATCTTATAGAGGAAATTTATTATGATAGAAGAAATATATTTAAAATTTAAAAAATTTTCTCAATCTTATAAACTTAGTAACTACGATATAAAAAAATTATGGAGTATCATAAAACCAATTTGTGAACATCCAGAATTTCAAAAAAGAATGGTTGATCCATATTGGCATCATGATGCTACCACTTTAGGAGAACACATTTTATGTGATACGATTGTTACTTATAAGATTGTGAAAAAAATAAAATCTCCAGAAACTAAAATAATTAATTGGGAAAATGCTATCTTAATTGCAATGTTTCACGATTTATATGAAGTACCTTGGCAAAATACTTTTCAAAAAAAGAAATTAATTAATAAACATGGATTTGTCCACCCTGTTGAAGCAGCAATTAATGCAATTACTTGGTATCCAGAATACTTCACTGATATTAAAAAAGCCACAATAATTATTGATGGAATTATTCATCATATGTACCCATTTCCTGTCAGAGTAGTTGATAATTCTAATTTAGAACTTAACAATCAAAAAAAATATAATAAGCTACCTAAACGTTATAAAGACATTATCGAAGTTTCCACTAAAATTGGTAAAATTGGTAAACTTTCTTTTCGAAAATCATTTTATTTAGAAGGAATAGTGATGTCTAAAGCCGATAAGTCTGTTGCGTTAAAAAAAGAATTACATAGTATTGATGGCTACATTGCATTTATTAGTGGTCATAATAAAAAATTAGAAAAAAGGAGTAAATAAAATATGAAATTAGTATCGTGGAATGTTGCAGGATTTAGAGCCTGCTTAAAAAAGGGATTTAAAGAATTTTTTGAAAATGTTGATGCTGATATTTTTTGTTTGCAAGAAGTAAAAGCCACTAAAGACCAATATGATTTTTCCCCTGAAGGATACTATGAATATCTATTTCCGGCTGAAAAGAAAGGATATTCTGGAACTTTAATTTATACCAAAATTAAACCTATAAATTTCTTTTATGGTATCGATAATCCTCTTTATGATAGTGAAGGAAGGACAATTACTTTAGAGTATGAAAACTTTTATCTTGTTAATGTCTATGTTCCCAATGTAAAAAGAGATTTATCTCGTCTACAAGACAGAATGAACTTTGAAGAAGAATTTAAAAACTATTTAGTTAGTTTATCTAAAACAAAACCAGTTATTATTTGCGGAGACTTTAACGTCGCTCACACTGAAATTGATATTAAAAACGCAAAACAAAATATCGGCAATGCAGGTTTTACATATGAAGAAAGAGAAAAGTTTACAAACTTACTTAATGCTGGTTTTATTGATACATTCCGTCATTTTCATGAAAATGAAGAAAACCATTACACATGGTGGAGTTACTTATATGATGCCAGAAGCAAAAATGTTGGATGGCGAATTGATTATTTTTTAGTATCCGATTATTTTATTGAGTCTGTAAAAAATACTACCATTTATAAAGACATTTATGGTAGTGATCACTGTCCAATTGGCATAGAAATTGATTAATTTTTTCTTATTTCAATTAAATACGGAGCATTTTCATTTAATGTATTATGATATTCTATAAAATGAATATCATTTTTTTGTAAATATTGTTTTATGTTATTGGCTTCTTTTACACCTTCCTCATGAGGATAACATACTATTAAAATAATTCCTCGATTATTAATTATTTCTAAACTATTTACTAAAGCATTCAAAGTACTTTTAGAGTTAGTCATTATAGTTTTATCTCCCCCGGGTAAATATCCTAAATTAAATAGTACCAATCTAATTTTACCTTTATAGTTATTTAGTGTTTTATTAATATTTTCATGATTTTCTAAAAATAATTTATAATTATTAACATTATTTTCTTTCATAAGTTTTAAAGTATTATTAATAGCATATTCTTGAATGTCAAAACCAAATACAAATCCCTTATTTAAAAAATTTGCTAAAAATAATGTATCATGACCATTACCCACCGTCATATCAACAGCTAAATCACAATCTTGCAAATTATCTTCAATTATTTGTTTTACTCTATTTAAAATACTTCTATTAAATCCTTGATATGTATTTCTGACTTCCAATTCTTCAATAATTTTTTCTTTATCAGGTATCTCATAAATAATAACATCATCTTTTAAATTTTCCAGTTGATTACAAATATTATCTATTTCTCCTTTTGATAACTTACTATCATTTTTAATTCTGATTCCCCATACTTTTTTATTAAAAATATTATCATCTTCCAAGTCACTAATTGGTAAAGAAACTACAACTTTTATTCTCCTCTTATTAAAATTTTTTAAAATATTTTCTTTATAATTTATTTCTACAATCAAGTTAATTTCTTTATTTATTGTTTCTAAAAAATTTAAATTTTTATCTAGTAAATCATTATCTTTCAAAATAACATGTAATTCTTTTAAATCATAATTTATAACTTCTTTAATTTTTTCTTGATCAAATGATATATATCCAATTGTGTTTTCATTATCTAAATTTTCTAACATCTCTTTATCTAAATCAATTTCCATAATTAGTCCATAATTTTTCTTATAATAAATATCTAAATCATTCAATCTATTTTTTTGATGCATACAACTCACCATTACCAGTATAGCACAAAAAAACTTCTAGTTTTAACTCTAGAAATTTTTTATTAACTTTTTTTCTATAAACGTAATGATTTTATATAACAAAAATGAAATAATTACTAATAATAAAATCCCTGCCATTACCAAACTTAGATTAAATACCTGTGTTCCATAGATAATTAAATATCCGATTCCTGCTTTACTAACCAAAAATTCTCCCATGATAACTCCGATTAAACTCATCGATATATTAAGTTTTAAACTAGATATTATTGTTTTATAAGAACTCGGTATAACTAATTTTTTTAATATTTGCCTTTTTGTTGCACCAAATGATTTTACTAACTTTAATTTTTTATCATCAATATTCATAAATCCGTTATATATTGTAATTATACTAATAATCAAATTAATTAACAAAGCCATTACAATAACACTTTTTGTATTAGCACCTGCAATAATTATAATAAGAGGACCTAACGCAACTTTGGGAAGCGAATTAATCATGGTTAAAAATGGGTCGATAATATCTGCTAAAATAGGCACTTCGTAGAGGATAATAGCTATAATAAATCCTAGTAATATACCTAAAATAAATGCAATCAATACTTCATTTAATGTTGTAAATATATGATTAAACAATGTTCCTTGGTGAATTAAACTGATAATTGTATCTATTATTTTACTAGGTTGTGAAAAGACAAATTTATTTATAATATTTTTATTAGCTAAATATTCCCATAATCCAAAGAAAATAATTACTATTAAAATTTGACAAATTAATATAAAATATTTTCTTAATTTTAATCTTTTGATATATTTTTTTTGTTCATCCGACATTTTTATCTAAATCCCTCCATAATAAGTCATAATAGTAAGGAAATTTAGGATCTTTTCTCTTTTCAATTGGTGTTTTATTCTTGTCTATATCTATTTTATAGATATTCTTAATTTTAGCAGGTCTTTTTGACAATACAATAACTCTATCTGCTAAGCTAATTGCCTCAGCTATATCATGAGTTATCATGATAACAGTTTTCTTTTCATTTTTTATTATTTGGGATACATCATTACTAACTGATAATCTAGAAACATAATCTAGTGCCGAGAAGGGTTCATCTAAAAGAAGAATGTCAGGTTTAATAGCTAAAGTTCTAATTAAAGCAACTCTTTGAATGCATTATAGACACTTACTATCTAATTCCTTTATTTTATAAAGGTTAACTCGTGTTCTAATTCAAACTATTATTTTTAATATATTTTTTACTAAAGTTTAACTTTTCCTAGTATTTATAAGACTTGTCCAATGTGTCATAGTGATTCAAGCCTAATTATATATTTTATTAAAATTATGTATATTTAGAGTTTATATAAGTAATGAGTAGAGAGTAAGAATAATCAAACTCTCACTCAAAGTTCCATTTTATTTGAATATCTCTTTTATTATTTTCTTTATCTAATTTTCCAATAAAGATTTTATCAACAAATTCATCGATAATAACCCTATTTAGACTTTCAAGAGTTTCGTACTTACTAAAAATTTCTTTATAATTTAACGAACTATCTTGTTTGGCTTTATAATAATTAATTTCTTCATCAATTTCTTTTATTTGATTAGTATATATATCTTCATTTTTATTATAATCACCAATTAAATCTTTAAATTGTTCATTTGTTATAACACCATTAACTTTATCTTCATAAAGACTTTGTAGATATTTTCTAGTTTGTGCTATTTTTTTATTTACATCGTTTTTTCTTTTTTCTAAAGCATTAATTCTACTTTCAAAACGATTATTCTTTTTAGTTTGTACAAGATTATCTAATTTAACTTCATCATAGTATTTTTTAATTTTACTATTAATTGCTTCTAGAATAATATTTTCTAATAAATCATATCTAATAGAATCTTTATTTATACAATCATCATATCCATCACGATTGTTAGAACATACTAGATATTCATGTTTACTAGAATTTTTCTTTCTCATATAATGATTACATTCTAGACAAAACACTTTACCAGAAAAATTGTGAATTGTTCCCGTTTTAGTAGATGGTTTAGTTCTTTCTTGCATCGCAATTTGTGTTTTGTTAAAAGTTTCTTTATCAATAATAGCTTCATGTGTATTTTCTATACGAATCCATTCATTTTTATCTTTATTTTTAATTTTATGATTTTTATAACTAACAGTGGTTCTTTTTCCTTGAACTAAATTACCTATATATAATTCATTTGAAAGAATTGTTTTTATAGCGTTTGTAGTCCATTTTATTTGTTCTCTAGGACGATTACTTATTACATTAAGTTTAATTCCTTTTTGATACTTATAAAGAGAAGGACAGGGTATTTTTTTATTATTTAAATATTTTGCAATACCTGTAAATCCTAAACCTTTTAAATATAGTTCAAATATTTCTTTAACTACTTCTGAAGCAACTGGATCAACAACTAATTTATTATTATCATCTTTATCAACTTCATACCCAAATGCTGCGAAAGGGGAAATAAATTCTCCCTTACGCATTTTAGCATTAAAAGCACTACGAATATTATTAGAAGTATCTTCTAAAAACCATTCATTAACAAGCCCATTTATTTGACGAGATTTTTTATTACCTGCAACATTTGTATCAGCATTGTCAGCAAGCCCTATAAATCTAACTCCCCACTCAATAAATTTATTATGAATATATTTTTCAATTACTTCCATATCCCTAGAAAATCTTGATTGACTCTTACATATAACGATATCTATTTTCCCATCTTCACAATCTTTTATCAATCTTTCAAATTCAGGTCTATAAGTTCCTGCACCAGATAAATCTTCATCTGAATATTCATCAACTAATATAAAATCATCATGTTTATCAATTTCCATCATTAGTAAATGTCTTTGGTTTTTAATTGATTCACTATCATCCAATTTATTTTGCTTATCTCTATCTTCATCAGATAATCTTAAATAAATACCAACTCTATATACCTTTTTCTTAACACTCTCCATTTCATTCATAACTATTACCTCCAATACTTAGGCAATAATTAGGATTTAAGTTAAACTTATAACCAATTACATTATAACAAATAAATTTCATTTATTATCCTTTAAGTTCTAACATTTCAATTATTTTGAATAATTTTTTATTTATTTGTTCTTTTAAATCTACTTCAGTTATAGTTTTACTTATAATATCAATAACATTGTACTGAATGTTTATAATAATTCCTCCTATCAGATTTATGTTAAGAATTTAATAAAACATTTGTAATCATAGTATGTGTTATTTATATAGTTTTTTCTCATATTACCAATCCTCCAATCATATTTCATTTTAACTTTATTCATTATTTTATTTGGTACATTTATTAAAAAAGATATATTTTTATACATTTTATGATTTATATTATTATTTGTTTTAATAACTAGATTACAATGTTTATTATAGAGAATATAAGAATATGGTATTTTATAAGCAAAAATCATCTTTATCAATTTCTTTTTTTTCGTATTTATGGATAATATTGTCTGCGTGATATTCAAACATATCATAATCAATTTCATCTTCTTCAATATCATGTTTACCAACTAGATGAGAAATAGCTTTACAAAATTTATCACATAAGTTATACATTTTATTTTTAAATTTTTCAAAAGACTCTTGTAGTTTATCAATCTTATCTTCTAGACTTTCAATGATTTTATCTTTTTGTTTTATCAAATTACTTAAACTATTTATTTTAACTTTTTGTTCTTCTATAATAGTATCTCTTTCTTTAATACCACGACCATCTTTTAATTTAGCATTTTCACTTTGTAATAAGTTTATTTCTAAATTTAAATCATTAATCAAACTATCTTTTTTACGGATTATATTTTTATTTTTAGAATTTTCTTTACCAGTCGATTTAGAATATTCAATTAATTTATTTATATCTTCATCCTTATAACCCACTATTTTTCTTTTAACTGGATTTAAAATATCATTAGTTTCTATATCCTTAAATTCTTTATTAGTATCTAATTCTATATTGTTTAATTTTTGATTTTTTTGTAATTCCTTTTTCATATCATCTATTTGTTCTTGTAAATCCATGACGATTTTTTCATTTTTAGTTATATGATGGGCATTACCACCTATATTACCACGATCAAGATTAAAACCTTTCTTTGTTATATAATCATTAAAGTCATCTTGAATTTTAGCAAAAGATGCTTTCCCACCTAATTGTTTCCAAAAGTGATCACAATTCAAAAATTTACCATTTTCAATGTTATAAACATTTTTCCCTTTTTCGTCTTTCTTTTGTATAGGAACCATTTTTGTATTACCATTTTTATCAATACCTTCTCGATATAAAATTTTACCATTTTCATCGGTTTCAAATACTTTTCTTTTTACCTTATCAACTACTGGAAGAAAATAGAAGTGCATATGTGGTGTATCTTCATCATAATGAACTTCTGCATAAACTATATTTTCCTTACCAACAAGATTTTCTAAAAATATATAACTATCATCAAAAAATTGTTTAACTTTTTCTGGTATATCATTTTCAAATTTAATATCAGGAACTAGAATAGGTTTTCCTTTGTTTTTCCCTTTTTGAACTTTTCTACCACTATCTATAAAATTCATTCCTAAACTGGTAAAGAATTCTTTACCACTTGTTACGATAGCACCATTTAATAAGTTAACATTCTTGCTATCATTATAATATATTTCATTTTCTTTTAATTTAGAATAAACTTGTTCTTGCAGAGTAGTTTTAGAAAGTGGTACATAAGACGTATTAAATTTTGTTCTATCTTTGTCATAGTTTCCTGTACCTTTTCTTTTAACTAATTCTATACCGAGTCCACCTAAATCTTTGGCTTTAAATTTATTTTCAAATCTAATTACTTGCTTTCCATCATACATTTATTACCTCCTTGATATACTTATTTAGATGAATTGGTCATTTATTGACCTATCTCACTAGGGCATAGCCCACGTGAGTTTAGGGATACCCTAAAAACCCATGCTTGTTTTACGCAAATACACCTAAACAAGAGTAAAGGTGTAATGCTACAAACAAGATTAAATAATAACTATCTACTAGATACTTATTATTTAATTTATTATTAAAATAGATTAGTTTCTATTTTAATAATTGTAAAAATATTCACTATCGCCACTTTCATGAGTAAACTCACAAAACGTGCCTCGTTCATTTTTTACTAACTTTTTAGAAAAAAGTTATCAAAAACTTTAATAGAAAATTATTCATTTTCTATAATAGGTTCTTCATATTTAGCAATATATTTACGAGCATTACTAACTCTATTACTTGTAATATGAAGACCTTCACATTCTAATCTTTTAATATTTGAATTTAAAAGTTTGCCAAATCTTTTTGGTGTGATTGTTAAATTTAAATCTTTAATAATACTTGAACAAGTGAATTCAAATTCTATTTTTGAAATAGCATATTTAATTAATAAAACTAAATTTATATCTAATTCTTCATCATCATCTTCTTCATGACAAACTGATAAAATACATTTATCATCTTTAATTAAAGATAAATCTAATCCTTCATAATCTCTATTATCAACTACTAATCTATACCTTTTTTTATCCACACTACTTTGAGTTAATCTTAATATTCCGTCAACAGCACCATCATAAGCAGTTGATCCTAATGATTTACCTTTTTTATTTAAATGATGAACAAACAAAATTGTTAAATGATATTTATAACAGTATTCTCTTAATTTTGGAATAGCAACTTGTCCTATATCATCATAACTATTAGTTTCAATTTTTTTATCAAATTTAATATCCTTTATCATATCTATAATTAATAATTTACCACCAGACTCTGAAAATTGTTTTATATCATATTCTAAATCTCTTAAATAAAATATTGGATATTGATTTCTATCTATAAACTTAAAATTATCATCATTAAATTCAATATTCATAAGTTTTGTTCTTTCATATAATTGACTCCCAGAATTTTCTGTGCTAACATAAAGAACAGGTGAAGGTTTAATTTCAAATCCTAAAAATTGTTTGTTGTTTGCTATTGAGTCAGAAAGTTGTAGTGCTAACATGGACTTTCCAACTTTAGGTAATGCAACTAAACAATAAACACCTTCAGACTTCAACATTCCATTTACAATGAAGTCTTTTTTTATGCTATTTTTTATTTCTCCTAAAGATTTCATTAGATTCCTCCTTTCATTATTTTTTTTGCTATTATTGATGATTTTAGATAACCAACAACTCCCGTACCAATAGGGTTATTACTAGGCACCTTTGTAATTTGTTTTACGAGTCGGCAATTTACGGCGCTTACAATATCCAACTCTATGAGATTTTCAAAGAACTATATATAAGTTGCAAATCTACAATAAATGCAACCTATAAGTTGAATATACACTTTAAAAATATAAATGTCAACTAAAAAGTTGCAAAAATAATAAAATTTCTTCAAAAAAGTTGAATTATTGTTAAAAATATGGTATATTATAACTACGAAAGGGGCAATGTACCATGATACAAAATGACAAAAGCGTTGGAGAAATTATTGCTGAAGCAAGAGAAAAAAAAGGTATATCTAAAAGAGAACTTTCAAGAATTGCTAATATTAGTGATACCGAACTTGCTCGTATAGAATCAGGCGAAAGAGAAATACCTAATCCTAAAACATTAAGAAAGATAAGTAAATATATTGATATTAATTACAATGACTTAATGTATGCTGCTGGTCTTGGTTTTCAAGTTACTCCATTAAATCCTTTTTTAACAAACTATTATTCAAGTTTAAAAGGAGACCAAATAGTAGATGCAATTTTAAATACCTCTGCAATGATTAAAAACTGGGAAGAACTAGTTGAATCATTTAAACAAAAACTAGCAAATGATAATATTCCTGATACTGAAAAAGAAGTGATGGAACAAACTATAGAAGATACTGAATATCAAATATCTACAAGTAAGGAAATTATTAATGTATTAGAAAGTGCTAGAAGAAAGGAGGCAATTGAAAATGCAAAGAAAAATTAATTTAAGTAAATACCTAGTTATAATTACAAACATTTTATTACTATTTGCCATGGTAATATATTTAATCACTAAAAAAGATATAGCATGTGCTATATACTGGATATTAGTATCATTAATGTTAATTTGTGAAGTGTTTTATGTACATACTTGGAGTAGAATTGGAATTGATTTAGACCATAATAAATCTAAGACAATTAAAAGATCATTTGATGATGCTACTGCTATTACAATAGTATTAAGTGGTTTAATGTATTTAAGCGTAATGTTTTTAGAAATGATACAAAGTAGTATAAAAAGTAATATATATGTAATTATATTCACTTATTCACTTTTAACTATTGCCTTATTATTTAATTATTTATCAGTATATAGTGCTAATAAAGAAACAAAAGAACTTATTGAAAAAACTTTCAATAAAAGGAAAGGAGAATAATATGGAAATAAAAGATATTAAGAAAGCTTTAATAGAACAAAAAAACATGAATTTATCTGGTAGTCTTTATCATAAGACACAACTTGATTTTGCATATAATACTAATCATATTGAAGGATCAACTATTACTTCAGATGAAACAGCAAGTATTTATGATACAGGAACTATTTTAACAAGTAGTGAAAAAGTAATAGTATTAAAAGATGCTACTGAAACAAAAAATCATTTCACTTTATTTAAATATATGTTAGATACAATAGATGATAAATTATCAGAAGATATGATAAAAAAATTTCATTTTATCTTAAAAGATGGAACTTTAACTGATAGTGAAAAAGAATGGTTTAATGTTGGAGATTATAAAAAAAGAAAAAACTTTGTTGGAAACATTACTACATCATTACCAAATAATGTTCAAAATGACATGAAAGAATTAATGAATTGGTACGATAAAATTGATAAAAAAAGTATTGAAGACATTATTGAATTTCATGTTAGATTTGAGAAGATTCACCCATTCCAAGATGGAAATGGTAGAGTTGGTAGAATGATAATGTTTAGAGAATGTTTATATAATGATATTATGCCTTTCTATATAGAAGATAGAAATAAAGATTTTTATATAAGAGGAATAAAAGAATATCAAACAAATAATGTAAAAGGTTATTTAATTGATACTTGCTTAAATAGCCAAGATAATTATGAGAAACTTGTTAATTATTTTTTAGAAGATAATGAATAATGACATTTATGAC
>JBJEXX010000077.1:0-10921 GCA_051886215.1 Bacilli bacterium
AATCAACTCAAGAAAATTTAATTAAATTATCAGAAATGAAAGGTGAAATAACCGGTATTCCAACTGGATGGACCGATATAGATAAAATTACTTCTGGTTTTCACGAGAATGAATTAATAATAATCGCAGCTCGTCCCGCAATGGGAAAAACTGCTTTTGCTTGTAATTTAGCAACTAATATGGCAACAAGAACAGATAAATCAGTTGCGCTATTCAACTTAGAAATGGGTGCCGAACAATTAGCGCTTAGAATCATTGCTTCCCTAGGTCAAATTGATCAAACAAAATTAAGAACAGGAAAATTAGATAACAATGATTGGAAACGTGTTACTGAAGCTATTGCTCAACTACAAAATGCTAATATATTTATAGATGACACGCCAGGTATTACTATTGGAGAAATCAGATCAAAATGTCGTAGATTGGCAGCCTCAGAAAAAGGTTTAGGAGCAGTTATTATAGACTATTTACAATTAATTTCAGGAAATGGTAAGTATGGTGCAAACAGACAACAAGAAGTATCGGATATTTCAAGGGCTCTAAAAACAATGGCTATGGAATTAAAAGTCCCAGTAATTGCGCTTGCTCAATTATCGCGTGCAGTAGAACAACGTGAAGACAAAAGACCTATTATGAGCGATTTACGTGAATCAGGTTCAATAGAACAAGATGCTGATATTGTTTCCTTCCTATATAGAGAAGATTACTATAATAAACAAGCTAGAGATGATTCTTTTACAAGTATCAGTGAATTTATAATAGGTAAACATCGTAGTGGGCCTACAGCTACAATAGAATTATTATTTAAAAGAAATACATCAACTTTTGTTAATTACATGAAAGGTTCAAGAGGTGAAGAAAGTGAATAAAAAGGCAATTATTTTTCTTATTTTAGGTATTATTATCAGTATTGGTATTATGTTTATTACTACAAACTATAATTTAAAAAATCCTCAGACTGTATATAGAGTATATCTAAAAGGAAAATCTATTGGTTTAATAAAATCAAAAGAAAAATTAGAACAGTATATAGACCAAGAACAATCTAATTTAAAGAAAAAATATAATGTAAATAAAGTCTATGCACCAGAAGATTTAGACATAGAAAAAGAAATTACTTATAAAACTAATATATCCACAACAAAAGAAATATATGAAAAAATTAAAGATATAGAGCCTTTCACTATAACAGGTTATGCAGTTACAATAGAACCTAGTAACGAATTGACAAACGAATCGAAAGAAGATAAAAAAAGTCAAACAATTTATGTTTTAGATAAAAATGTTTTTAAAGAAGCAGTAGAAGAATATGTAAAAGCATTTGTAACAGAAGAAGTATATGAACAATATAAAAATGATACTCAAGCAGAAGTAACAGATATTGGTAAAAAGATAGAAAACATCTATATAGATAACGAAATAAAAATCACTAAAATGAATATACCTTCAAATAACACTATATATACAACGGTAGAAGATTTAAGTAAATATTTACTATTTGGTACTTTGAAAGATCAAAATAAATACACAGTAAAAGAGGGAGACACTATAGAAGAAGTTGCTTTCAATAATAAATTATCAGTAGAAGAATTCTTAATAGCAAATCCAGAATTTAATGCTAAAGATAATATGTTATATTCAGGACAAATAGTTACTTTAGGAGTATTAAAGCCACAATTATCACTAGTAACAGAAGAACATGTAGTAGAAATACAAGAAGTAAAATATAAAACTGATGTAGAATATGATACTTCACTATTAATTGGTACTTCTAATGTTAAACAAGCTGGTTCAAATGGTTCTAATAAAGTAACAGAAAAGATTAAAAAAGTAAATGGAGCTACTACTAATGTAGTTATTACTAATACAGAAGAATTAAAAGCTGTAACCAATGAAATTATAGTAAGAGGTGGAGCTAGTGGTAGTGTTTATGGAGATACATATTGGACATGGCCTACAAGAACTCCTTATAATATATCAAGTCCTTTTGGATATCGTTGGGGAGCACTTCATGATGGAATAGATATTACTGGACCAGGTTATGGTTCACCTATATATGCTGCAAATAATGGTGTTGTTCAAACAGTTTCAAGTAAATATGACAATGGTAATTATATTGTAATTAATCATAATAATGGTTATTGGACAATGTATGCTCATTTATCTACGTTCTATGTTCAAGAAGGACAAGTAGTAAAAGCAGGACAATTAATCGGTGGTATGGGTAATTCAGGATGGGCAACAGGAACTCACTTACACTTCGGTGTATTTAGAGGAGGATTCCCTTATTATGGAGGAGTAGCAATAAATCCATTCTTGCTATATTCATAATTATGAAAATAAAATCAATTAGAAGTGGATCAAAAGGCAATTCAACATTAATTTATACACCAAACACTAAAATTTTAATTGATGTTGGTATTGCCTATCTGACAATAAAAAGTGTCTTAGAAAAAGAAAATATAAATATAAAGGAATTAGATGCCATATTAATTACTCATAATCATAGTGATCATATAAAAGGACTAGCAACTCTAATAAAAAAAACTAATTTAAAAATATATATACCTAAAGATATGATTTTAGATTTAAAAGATTATGTTCCATTAGAAAAAATGCAAATTATTGACGAAGAATTTGATATAAATGACTTACATATAAAACTAATTCATACATCACATGATGTATCTTGTTCAGTAGGTTATATTATTACAAATGGAATAAGTTCTATCTTTTATGCAACAGATACAGGATATATAAATAGAAAGTATTTAAAACAAATGAAAAATCAAGATTTATATTTTATTGAAAGTAATCATGATGAAGAAATGTTAATGAATGGACCTTATCCTTATTACTTAAAACAAAGAGTTATTTCAGACGAAGGACATTTATCCAATAAGACAACTGCGAAGTACTTATCTTCTTCGGTTGGAGACAATACTAAATATATAATATTAGCTCATTTAAGTGAAAAAAATAATACTGAAGAATTGGCAATGAGAGCTATAAAAGAAGAATTTTCGAAAAAGCAAATTAAAGGTAAAAAAATTTTTATTGCTAAGCAAAATGAAGAATTACCTACTATAGAGGTGTAAAATGATTAAGTTAATATGTGTAGGAAAAATAAAAGAAAAATATTTTCAAGATGCTATAGAAGAATATAAAAAAAGATTAAAAAAATATGTGAATTTTGAAATAATAGAAGTACTAGATACTAAAACTGATGATTATAAAGTGGCTATCAAAAAAGAAAAAGAACAAATAGAAAGATATATATCAGAAAAAGATTATGTAGTGTCTCTGGCTATAGAAGGGAAAGAATTAACATCCATAGAATTTGCTAAATTCATAGATAATGCTCAATTAACTTATAGTAATATAACTTTCATAATAGGAGGAAGCTGTGGTTTGGCTGAAGAGTTAAAATTTAGATCAAATAAATTGATATCATTTTCAAAACAAACATTTCCCCATCAATTATTTAGAGTTATGTTTTTAGAACAACTATATAGAACTTATAAAATAAATAATAATGAAACATATCATAAATAGTGACAAATAATATTTTTTATGTTATAATATAGGCGTTTTAGAGGTGAAATATGGTTGAATATATTAAACAAACTATAAAAAATTATATAGGTTTATATCTATTAAATAAAAAGTATCAAAAAATAACTAAAAAAGATATAGATGAACAAGAAAATAAGGTCTATAAATTATCTACTTTAAAAGGTTTTTATAATTCAGAAGAATTTGATTCAAAAGTAGATCAAGAACAAGTTACTTTACGTGAAATGAAAAATCTTATTGCGGTTGCCTACATTTCAAAAATTGAAACAAAAAATAATTTAGGATATAGAGGTTTCTCTACTAATGATTTATTACAATATAGAAAAGAATTCTATAATAGCTTTGTAATAGAGTATAATGACTTACAAGAAAATAATTCTAAAATAAAAACTATTAAATAATAGTTTTTTTTGTGTCATAAAACCAAACTAAAAATAAAATACATTAGGTGATTGTATGAAAAAACTAAATGATTTTTTAGATACTAAATATGATACTAACATTATAGATATTAAAACATCTTCCAAAAACATAAAACCAGGAGATCTTTTTGTTTGTATAAAAGGAGTAAAAGAAGATAGACATAAATATATAAAAGACGCTATAGAAAAAGGCGCAGCTGCAATTGTAGTAAGTAAGAGAATAAAAGAAGAACAAGTTCCAATTATTAAAGTAAAAAATACAAATAAAGCCTTAATTGATATTTGTAAAAACTTTTATGACAATCCTGAAGAAAAAGTAGAAATAATCGCAATAACAGGAACAGATGGAAAAACAACAACCGCATTTATATTAAGTAAATTATTAAATGCAGGATATATAGGAACTTTAGGAGCTTTTTATAAAAATATAAACATTACTACTGAAAATACAACTCCTAGTATTGAAGAAAGATATAAAATACTTAATGAATTTATAAAAAGAGGTTGTAAAAAAGTTGTAATGGAGGTAAGTAGTGAGGCAATATATAGAAAAAGAATGTCAGATACACAATTTTCCTCATCAATTCTCACTAATATAACAGAAGATCACTTAAATATTCATAAAACCTTAGAAAACTATGTCAATTGTAAAGCCCAAGTTTTTATTAATACACAAAAAGAAGGATATTGTATCTTAAATAAAGATGATCAAAATGAAAAAACAATAGAAAAAATTTCTAATGGTAAAGTGTATACTTATGGATTTCATAAAGAAGCTTCTCTTCATATAGATAGTTATAAATATGATATTAATAAAAGTGTTTTTACTTTAGTTTATAATAATAAAAAATATAAGTTCCAATCAAACTTGATAGGTAAATATAATATATATAATTTAACTGCTTGTATTTTATATCTCTTACTAATTGGTTATAATCCTAGAAAAATAAGAGGACTTTTAAAAAGAAAAATTACTATACCTGGAAGATTTGAAATTTTTAAAACATATAAAGATAGCTATATTATATTAGATTATGCCCATACTACAAATGGACTATACTCAGTTTTAAAACTTTTAAATAGTATAAAAATAAATAAAATAATAACTATAACAGGCTCAGCAGGAGGAAGAGAAAAAGAAAAAAGGAAAGAGATGGGAAAGGTTGTAACTAATTTATCTGACTATGTTATTTTTACAATGGATGATCCTAGATATGAAAAACCTAAAAAGATTATTAAAGATATGCTAAAAGAAACTAAAAATAATAATTATACAATTATTATTAATAGAAAAAAAGCAATAAAAAAAGCTGTTGAAATATCTAAAAAAAATGATTTCATTTTACTTGCAGGAAAAGGAAGAGACGATTACATGATTATAAAAGATAAATATATACCATATAATGATTATGATGAAATAAAAAAATGGACAAGTTAATCTTGTTCATTTTCTTTACAATTTATAACCTCATCTAAAATATGCCTAGCTATAACTAAAGTTTTATCATCTTTATCAAAAAGAGGATTAAACTCTACAATATCTATGGACTTCACGCTTTTATGATGTTCAATGATTGAATCTAAAATTTCATAAGCATCACTTTTATCAAACCCATTTATGGCAGGAATACTTACACCAGGAGCAACGTTTGGATCTATTGAATCTATATCATAACTTACGTGCACTCCATTAGTTCCGTTATTAGCAATCTTAAAAGCTTCTTCCATTACTTTTTTGGCACCTAGTTTTTTTATGTCATCAGTAGTAAATATTTTAACTCCCGCTTTTTTATAATTTTCAATTTCATAAGGTTTATCAATATCTCTACCGCCAACTAAAACGGCATTTTTGCAATCAAAAAATTCACCTTTATGAAATCCTACTATACCTTTATTTCCAAAACCACAGATTGCGGCGAAAGGATAACCATGAATATTGCCTGTTTCAGTTGTTTCCGGAGTATTAAAATCACCATGTGAATCTATCCATATTATACCAAGGTTTTTGTTTTCTTTAATTGATGCTAGAGCCGAACCAATAGCTAAGCTATGATCACCACCCAATGTTATTGGAAAAAAACCTTTTTTAATAACGTCTCTCTCAGCAATGTATAGTTCTTCATTAAACTTATTTACCGCAGTAATATTTTTGTTTAAGTCATTCTTATCTTTACTTTTTACTATATCATCTTTAATAATTTTTTTAACATAATTATATTTTTTATTTTCAATTATTTTATCAGGTCCCAAATGGGCACCATCCACATGTGTACCTAAATCTGTACATCCTTCAACAATGTAACACTTTTTCATTTTACCACCTACATAAGTTTATATCAAAATTCAAAAAAATTCAATATATCTATAAAAACAGATTAATTTGTTGTATAATTAAATAGTGAGGAAATTATGAAAAAATTAAATGAATTATATAATTGTGATTATAATACAGAAATAAAAGGAATAAAAATTAACTCTAAAGAAATTTGTCCTGGAGATTTATTTGTCTGTACAATGGGTGTTAATGCTGATCGACATGATTTTATAGATGAAGCTATAGAAAAAGGTGCCAGTGCCATAGTTGTAAGCAGAGACATTCCTGAAAAGACAGTACCAATTATTAAGGTGTCTGATACTAATAAAGAATTACCTATTCTATGTTCCAAATTTTATGATAATCCAGAAGAAAAACTTACTATCTTGGGTGTCACAGGAACAGATGGAAAAACTTCAGTAGCTACTATAACTCAAACTTTACTTGGAAAAGATATCTGTGGTTATCTTGGCACTAATGGAAGAAGTTGTTCAAAGTTTAATAAAGATATTAATAATACAACTCCTGATTCTGATAAACTATTTGAATATTTTAAAGATTTTGTAGATGCAGGATGTAAACAAGTTGCAATGGAAGCTAGTAGTGAAGCATATTTTAGAAAAAGATTAGAAACTATATCTTATCAAGTAGGTGCTATTACTAATATAACTAGAGAACATCTTAATATTCACAAGACATTTGAAAACTATATAAATTGTAAATGTGAATTAATGCGTCACGTAAAAAAAGATGGATATTGTATTTTAAATAAAGATGATGAACATTTTGAAATTGTAAAAAATGCTTGCAATGGTAAAGTTTTGACTTATGGAATAGAAAAAGAAAATGATATGTATATAAAACATTTTGTTATTAAACCATCTAATACAGAAGTAACTTTTGTTTATAAAGAAAAAGAGTATAACTTTATATCTCCTCTTCTTGGAAAGTTTAATGTTTATAATTTAGCCTGTGCAATGCTTATTTGTCTTTCTTTAGGAAAGACTATGGAAGATTTAATTCCAAATGTTTGTAAAATAAAAGTATCAGGACGATTGGAAATGGTTAAACCAAGAGTAGGCCAAAATTTTTATGTTATGATAGATTATGCACATACTCCAAATGGCATATCTAACTTATTGGAATTTGTTCATACATTAGATATAAATAGATCAATTGTAGTTATAGGATCCGCTGGAGAAAGAGATTATTTAAAGAGACCTATTATGGGAAAAACAGTTTGTGATAATGCTTCTTATGCGATATTTACATATGAAGATCCTAGAAGTGAAAAACCAATAGATATTATAAATATGCTAATATCTGATATTAAAGATGATCATAATAATTATGAAATAGTAGAAGATAGAGCTAAAGCAATCAAAAGAGCAATTGATATTGCGCAAGATAATGATATGGTGTTAATATTAGGAAAAGGAAACGAAACTTACGAAAAATTAAAAGATAAAACAATATATTTTAATGACTTTGAAGAAGCAGAAAAAGCTCTTGACGAAAGATTCAATAAACAAGAAATTGTCAACTAATATTGACAATTTTTTCTTTTCCTATATAGTAAAATCATATTGGTGATAACATGGAAATCATAAAAAAATATCTTTGGGGAATTGCTACTATATTGATCATAATTAGCGGTATATACTTTTCAATAAAACTTAAAGGATTACAGTTTAATATGCCTAAACTATTTAAAAGTTTTAAAAAAAGTTCAGACGACTCTATATCTCCTTTTGAATCATTAATGATGTCTTCCGCAGCAAAAGTTGGAGTAGGTTCTCTTGCTGGTATAGCACTTGCTATATATAAAGGTGGGGTAGGCACGATATTTTGGATATGGATTACCAGTATCATATCAGCGCCAAATGCTTTTGCCGAAGGATTCTTAGGATCATTATATAAAAGAAAAAAGAATAATGAAACAGAAGGAGGGCCAGCTTATTATATAAGTAAAGGAATGAACAAAAAAATATTAGGAATAGTATATGCTTTATTAGTTACTTTTGTATATGTTATATGTTTTTCCACTATTCAATCTAATACGATTGCTACAAGCATATATGAAGGATATAAAATAAAAAATATATACATAGGCATAGCCATGGCTTTAATAGTAGCTATTTTGATAAGTGGTAATACGAAATCATTATTTAAAATAATATCTAAAATGGTTCCAATAATGGGAATAGGATATATATTTTTAGGATTATTTGTAATTATAAAAAATTATTACCAAATACCATATTTTTTTTTAAATATAATTAAAGAAGCTCTAAACTTTAAAAGTGCTTCAGTTGGATTTTTAACATCTTTTATAATAGGCGTTCAAAGAGGAATTTTCTCAAATGAAGCTGGAATAGGAACAGGAGCAATTGCGAGTGCATCTGCAAGTACTTCTCCACCACAAGCACAAGGACAAATACAAATTTTAGGAACATATTTTATTAGTTTAATAATTTGTACTATAACGGCTTTTATAATAATTACCTCTCCATATAAAAATTTAACACTAGATAATATTAATGGAATTGAAATAACCCAATACTCATTAAAATATCATTTTGGATCATTTGGAGAAATAGCGTTAATATTATCTATATTTTTCTTTGCCTTATCTACTATAATCGCAGGATATTATTATGGAAAAAGTAATTTAGATTTTATATTTAATGGTATAAGTAGAAAAACAGAAACTTTATTTAAACTATTAACAATAATATTAATAATGATCGGAAGTATAGTAAAAGCAGACTTAATTTGGGATTTATCTGATATTTTTATTGCTATACTTGCTATAATAAATATTTATTCATTATTATCCTTAAAGAAAGATATAATAACCAACCTAAAAACTTAATTTTATGTTAAAATGGAACTATAGAGGTGTAACATGATTGAAAAAAGTTGGGAATTATTATTAAAAGATGAAATGAACAAAGAATATTTTCAAAAATTATTAGAATTTATAAAACAAGAATATAAAACAAAAACCATTTATCCTAAAATGAATGAAATATTTAAAGCATTTAGATATACTCCATATAATAATGTAAAAGTAGTTATATTAGGACAAGACCCATATCATGGAGAAAATCAAGCTGAAGGGCTTTCTTTTTCAGTACCATTAGGAGTTAAACAACCACCTTCATTAAAAAATATATTTAAGGAATTGCAAGATGATTTAGGTTGTTCAATACCCAAGTCTGGTTCATTAGTAAGTTGGGCTGAACAAGGGGTATTACTTTTAAATTCAGTTTTAACAGTAATAAAAGATCATGCAGCCTCTCATAGAGATAAAGGGTGGGAAAATTTTACCGATAGAGTAATTCAGGAAGTAAATAAAAAAGAAGATGCAGTCGTGTTTATACTTTGGGGTAATTACGCAAGAAGTAAAAAGAAATATATTACTAATCCTAAACACTTAGTTATAGAATCTGCTCATCCATCTCCATTATCAGCACATAATGGATTTTTTGGAAGTAAGCCTTTTTCTAAAACAAATAATTATTTAATACAAAATAATATAAAACCAATAAATTGGGAAATAAACAGTTAAAGTATAAGCAATTATTAATAAAAAAAGATATTCACCAGCGCGTGTATATCTATTTTTTTAATATTTCATACATTTCTTCTGTCTCATTTTCATAAAATTCTTTATGTTTATAACCTAAAGTAAGACCTACAATATTTGATGGAAAAGATCGTATTAATTTATTATAATAAACTACATTATCATTATAATATTTTTCTCCATATTCAATGTCTTCTTTATTTTCACTAAATTCTTTTAAAATATTAATAATACTTTCATCCTTATATAAATCTAAATTACTATCTAAGACTTCATTTAAATTTTTATTACACTTTTCTACTTCATTATTTAACTCTATATTATTAAATTTTTTATTTTTAATTTTTATCATACTATCCAATAATTTATTATCATCATCATTTTTTATTCTATCTTTTATGATAGGTATTATTCTATCAAACAAAGATAATCGTGTCTTTAAACTCTTTTTTATAATATTTTCAGCTTCTGTTAATTTTATAATTGTAAATTGAAATTTGTTATATATAGATATATAAATAATCCCAAAAATAGCTAAAATAACAATAATTATAATTAAAATATACCAAAACATATAACCACCTCTAGTATCTAAATTATATCAAATAAATAAAATACACACAATAAAAAAGAAATAATAATTATTTATTAATTTCTTCTTCAAATTCGATATAATTTAAAAAATACACCATAAACATATACCATTTTCCATTACTAGAATCACTTATTAAAATATAATCGTTACCAATATCTTCTAAAATACCTTTAAAAGATTTATCACGATTATCAACTGATTCTGGAAAAGTAAAATAAAAAGTTCCAATTTTACCTATGTTTCTTTTTAATAAATTATATATATTATTATTTTGATAATGATTGGGATTATTGTAACTATTCATAGAAAATGGTGGAGTATTGTTTGAATTATTATTGTTATTAGGATAATAATTATTATTCATAAAAACCTTGTATGATATATATAGTCAGTTACAAGAGAGATTTTGTATTTAATACTGA
>JBJEXX010000078.1:0-37713 GCA_051886215.1 Bacilli bacterium
ACCTTTTGGGATTGTTCTTAAAAAATCATATACTTTTTCTTTCATCATTTTCTCCATACAAATTGCTATTTTTCTGTTAGTTCTATTATATCATGCTTTCAAAATATTTTAGCAAAAAGCCATCTAAATTTATACTTTTTTCAAAACTTAGATTATCTATTAGAAATTATAGATTATTATCATATTCTTTATCAGATAACATCTCATAAAATTGTTTTGCCGCATCATCTGAATCTTTTGATAATCTTCTTAAAGCATTAGATAATTTATCATGATTTTTATATTCACCATATATAAAATAATTTTCTAAAGTCTTTATTCTAAATTTCTTTTTATTATTAAGATAGTTTTTATTGCTTTTATCTTTATAAATGATTATAGCTATTTCACCAATAATGTCTTCCAGAGATATTTTACTGGATTTTTTATTGGTTTTTCCTTTACCATAATTATAATTATATAAAGCATGATTTACTATTGAATTTAATATATAATTATCTGATTTTTCCAATTTATCTTTTATCATTTTATTATCAAATACACTTTCAAAACCAGCATTAGAAATATTATTTCTTTTGTCTATATCCAAGAAAATATTATTCAATTTTTCTATTGATTCATCAACTTGACTTTTAGATAATCTTAACTCACTTTTACAATCAAATAATTTATCTTTTATTTCATTAGTCAAAACTCTTATTTCTTTTCCAATTTCATTTCTTGGTAGAGATCCATATTTAATATATTTTTTATTTGTATCTCTTATTTGTGTTAACAAATAACCTAACCTAACAATATCTTCTTCTAAATATAAATCAGAAATATTTTTTAAAGTAAAATTTCTATCTTTAGGATTGAAATAACTTTGTAAATGTTCTAAATCTTCATTTATTTTTATTAATGCTGGTCTATATAGTTTGCTTCTTTCTATAGATAATGAAACTTGTCTTTTCATAAAATTATTTTCATTATCATCTAATTTCAATTTATATCTATGACCTAATTTATTATTTTTTAATTTATAACATTTATTTTTTTCAATCCATGCTATGTGAAAATGATAATTATTTTCTCGATCACAATGAAGCGATACAACCCATTCTAAATTTTTTTCTGGTTCTTGATAACCACAATATTTTAAAAACTTTGGCATTATTTTTGTTGCTAATTCTTTTTGCAAATCATCAATAGTTATATTTTCATCTACATAATCTTGATATAAAGATAGAACTGCAAGATTAACATTGCTATCTTCCAAATATTCAGACCAATTATTTTTCATGTCATCAACCATATCATCTTTAATAAATGTACCGTCTTTTAACATGGCCATTTTTTCTCTACGCATTTTATTTTTTTCCATAACAGCTTCTGTTTTTTTACTACCCATATAGTAATCAAACATTGATGTCTTTGCTTTTTTTTCATCTCTACTATAATCATAAAAACCTAAAATATATTTTTTTAATTCTTTTCTATAATGCTCTATATCTTTACATTGAATATAATACCACTCATCTCTTTTATTTTTTTTGTAAATCTTTAAATTATTAGATGGATTATTAACTGCATAATATGGATGATCTATAAATACAACTTTAGAATCCATTACTATTTAGATGAAATAAGTTTATCTATCTTATTTAATATTTCTATTTGCTTGTTTTTTATTTCTAAATCTTCATCTAATTTAACCAAGCCTAATTCTAAAAGTTCAATTAAAAAATCATTTATAAAACTATAATTAGTATTTTTAAATTTTATAGAAATTATTTCATCAAGTTCAACAGGTAAACTTATACTTCTCCTTTTAAAATTTTTTATTCTTTCGCTCATAAACTAATCCATAATTTTATTCAAATAAAAATTATTGTTTTGATAAAATCTAACTAAACCTGCCTCTGTTTTTACGTCTTGATCAACTGGAAATTCCATATTAGCATAAAACTGTTCTAATAATTTTTTTTGAATGTTTTCTCTATAAATTATTCTATTTAATTTATTATTTATATCTAATAATAGTCCTTCAATTGAATTTAATTTAGCTGCTTCTTTTATACATTTTCTAACAGCATCTGATTTATTTTTAATTTTATTCTTTTTCATAAAATCAGTTAATAGCACTAACTCTTCTTCATATAAATTGACACTAAATTTCATAATCAAAATTCCCCCTTTTCACAAAAATAGTTAAAATATTAAAGACAACAGGATATGGGAATGCACCACGAAATCTCAAAATCCTTTAAAACAAAGGATTTTTCAACCTCATTGTTGCACCAACAACCATTTTCGCACTTGCGAAAATAACCCTTTTATCAATTTTAAGGTTCAAATTTTTAAATAATTTGTAATTTTTCCTTATTTTATAAGTATTTTAAGAGAACCCTTTTTGAACCCACTAACTATTTTCTTCTTTTTTTCTATATTCAAGTTCGTTATCAAATTCTTGATTATTTTCTTTATATTTTTCATCAATTTCAAGCAACTCTTTTTTGTATTCTTCGTTTAATCTTTTAATTTCTGCAACAACTAGCTTTAATTTTTTTTCACGATTTAATCCATTCATTATTTTCTTCTCATCATAATTTCTTATAGCTTGTTCACTATCATAATCATAAAATATATAATTAAACTTTCCTATTTTATTATCATAAACAATAGATATATTTTTTGCAGAATTTTTAAATTCTAAATTGGAAAATTTTATCTTATCAATATTATCTTCTTTTGAATAATAAACATCAAATTCAACTCCATAATGTTGTTTTACTAATTCTAATTTTTGTTTATATTTTAATTTTGCTCTATCTTTTTCTGCAATTTTTTTCTTTATAATTTCGCTTAAATAATTATAATTTTGTTCCATTATGAATCCTCACTTTCATCACAATCAATATAAATAAATTTATCAAAATAATCATTAAACATATTAATTAAATGTTTCTTATCTTTGTATCCTCCAGATATTGCTCCTCCATTAGAATTATTATCATAATCTACAACTTTGAAAAATTTCTCTTTAGTATTAATAGTAATTGTCATATCAATTATTTTATTTTTTTTAGATTTAATCATAATTCACCTCATATAGATTTATATAATTTTCAACATAATTAGATATGATTTTTTTTAATTCATTTTTTCTTTTAAAAGATTTAGCTAATCCACCACCTGATTTATTTTTGGTATGATCACTTATATAAATCATTTTATTTTTTATATCAACTTTTATATAAATATTAATTATATTACTTTCAATATTTTTCATAATTCTAAATTTTCCTCCTCGTTTTTTTCTAATTTAATTGCTATTATTTTTTTTAAATTTGTATCAAAATAATTATAATTTTCAATTAGTTTTTCTTTATCTTTTATAAGTGCATCATTTAAATCTTTACACTCATTTGTATCAAAATTAGATATTAATGTAGGAGAAAAAGAACTAACATTTAATTTTGTTAGTTCTTCTTTCACTATATCTTGATATGTTTCTCCTGCTTTATCCCTGTCAAAAACAAGTACAATAGTTCCTTTAAAATTGTTTTCTTTAACCACTTGTAGCAATCTTTTATAATTAGGCAAACCATTAAGTGCTACCGTCTTTATACTTGGATCTATTGTCTCTAATGATAAAGAATCAATAATACTTTCAGTTAAGTATATTAGTGTATTTTTATTTGAATTACTTAATAATTTTTCATTCCATAAATAACTAATTCCTTTTGATTTTATTTTACTATTACCAGTTGTACTTCTAGCAAAATAACAATTTTTATTAATTGGGAATACTACCATCTCTCTTTTATCATCGTATCCAACACTATACTTTTTTAATAAATCTGAATTGATTTTTCTTTCTGTTAAATAATTAGTTTTATTTATTTTACTAATACATTTTTTGAAATAATTAGTAAAGTCTATAACATGATTTTCAGATTCTACCATATCAAATTTTTTAAATACTATATTAGAAATATTTGGATATAATTTATCAACAATTTCTAATTTTTCTTTAAATGATTCTACACTATAATCTAATCCAATTACATCAAAAATATCATAAATTGCATCACAAGAAAAACATTTGCATATATTATTTTTTTTCCAATAACTCATGCTTGGATGTTTATCTTCATGATTAGGATTCAAACAAGTAAATGGTTTATCAATATTAATATTATGTTTATTAATTAAATAATCGGCTAATAATGGTTTAAAATCATCTATGTTTTTTCTATCTATGAAAGGCATAAATCTTCCTCTTTAACCTTAAAGTTTTGGTCTTCATATATTGTATTTTTTCCATAAGTTATTTTAACAATTTCTTCATAATAAAGATCTGCTGATCTGCCAAATGTCTCTTCAAAATGATTTCTTTCTTGTGCTTTTTCAAAGTTCCAAGTTGATAAATATGATGAATTATAATCTCTTTTAAGAGCATCTGCATTATATTTAAATGTCTGTTCTATTCCATTTTTGTTAATAGTCAAATTAACAGTTACACAATTGTGTTCTTTAATAGCATCTATAATTTTTTTTATTTTATGATATGGATGATCAATGTTATTCTCAATACTTTCCAAAGTTTTCTTTTTTTCTTCAGTAATAGCTAAACTTCTTAGTATGCTAGTAGCATTATCTAAAATAAATTCTCTTGATTTTTCTTCTAAAAATGTTTCTTTATCAGTTAAGTAATCCAATAAATCTTGTGATTTTTCGGTTGAAAATTGTTTGAATGAATCTTTTAATGTTTCTGATGTTATTCCATCCATAAAATAAGTTATTACATCTTTATCTTCTATTTCTTCACCAATTTCTACTTCACTAATATCAAACATGTCCCCCTTACCATCATCTACTATTTCTTTTATTTTTTCATTCATATCTTTATTAATTAAATTATATAAATCACCAATACTCATGTATTTATCATCATTATAATCCCAATTTAAAATATGATACCTAAGTGAATACTCAACGTCAAATAATTTATTATTTTCTTTATCATAAATTCCACTATATTTAAATGGAGTATGTAAATCAAATATATTACCACTATAACTATCTAAAGCATAAATTATATCTAATTTATCATTATATCTAACTTTATTAACTATAACTTTTGATTTATCTCCGTAATTAAATGTTTTTGTTATGCTACCACTTTTTAAAAAATCAAAAAATTCTTTTTCCAATAATTATCCCCCCAATATTCAAAATTATTTCTTAGATTGATTATTTTCTATATTAAATTTATCAACAATATCTTTCATGAGTAAAATTTTAATACTTAAAATATGTTTATCAATTTCATCCTTAGAGTTTTCTCTCTTTTTTTCTAACTTTAATATATCTTTATTTATTGAAGCAATCGTATCTTCAATGCTTTTATTATTCCTTTCATATATTTCAATTTTTGATTGAAGTTCTTGCATATTATTTATTACTTTATCAAAATTCATAAGTTTCTGACATCTCACTTTCTTTTGTTTTATTTAGTTCTTTTAATACGTTTGCTATTTCAGTTGCCATTTTTTCCATGTCATAGCACGGATCTTCCATTTCTTGACTACCATAGTTCTGACCAATAAAATTCAACATTGTTGATAGAATAATATCTTTCATTATAATTCCATCTCACTTTCTTTTATTAGTTCTTTTTCGTATAAAGAAATATATGTATGATAACTATTGTATTCACCATTTCTATATACTCTGAAATAATCTTCATCCTCTTCAATAATATATCCATCATCTATACCATTTTCAGATATATCTAAATTATCAATATCTATTTCATCTTTAACTTTTTCAACATAATTCTTAAAACATTCAGTAGCAATTTCTTTAGTAGTTGCTATACCAACAATTTGCGAATAATCTTCATCATCCCATACGCAATTATCTGTAATAACATATACTTTATCCAAGTTCATAATCATCATCCTCCTCCAAATCTGACGGTGGCGTATGCAAATCATTATCATATAATATTTCTTCATTAATTAAACGAAAAATACTTTCTTCAAATGTATATGATAAATTTTCTAATAAGTTTTTATCATAACTGTAAAACACTTTATCATCACCTATATTTGCATCAACCCAATCAAGTTCTTCTGCAACTAATAAGTATTTAGCAATATCTCTAATTGCTAATTCACCAATTTTTTTATCTTTTAAATCATTATATATATCTTGAAATTCTGAAAAACTATTATCAATCATAATTCCAAATCATCTTCCTTAAATTTATTATCATAATACTCTTTAATATCTTCTCGCCAATCAGTTTCACAGATAAATGCTTGTGTTGTTTGCCAATCAACAACATCAAAGACATATTGAACCATTTGATTTATCAATTTATCATCAAAATCTTTTGATTCAATAGTGTGAACAATACCATCTTTCTCATATTCATAATAGTATTCTTCATTTTTTAGTTGATTTCTTATTTCTTCTTTAATAGAATTAGCTGTTGATAATCCACCCCTGTTAATTAATTTATCTTTGTTTTCATTTACATAATCAACAAATAAAGTGTCTTGATCAAAACAGCATTCCGCTATATAACAAACTTCATCTGGTTTATTTTTAAAATTATTATAATCTTTATAACAATATCCATTTAAAGTTCCACCTGCTACATACATTAATTTAGTATCAAATTGTGATTTCGAATCTATAACTCTTGTTATTTCTCCTATATCTGCTTTATAAACATCATCAAACTCATTTTTATATAAATAACTCATACTTCAATTTCATCTCCTGTCTCTTTTCCTTTAAATAAATTATTTTGTAGTTCTTTATTCATTGCATAAGAAACTGTATAAAAAGTATCATATCTATTCATAGTTAAACTATCTTGGTGATGAACAATTGCATTAGCGCCCATTAGTGAAAGTTGAATATAAGTCATACAACAGCATGTCAGATCTAAATCATCACCTACTAAAAGAATTTTGTTATTATTAATATCATTATTTAATAATTCACTATATGCAGCATATAAGTTTCTTCCACTTCCACAAGCCGGATCCGAAACGTTTATATAACCATTTTCTTTAATAGATTTTTCACTCTCTTTTTTATCAATTGTAACTTTTGCCATTAATTTACAAACATCTAATGGAGTAAAAAATTGTGCAGCCCCTTTTTTAGTTAAATTTAATTCCTCATATATATCTCCAAGAATATCTATTGGTTCTTCTGCCTTTGTATATTCATTAACTAATGCAGTAAGTATTTTTGGAAATATATTTCTTTCTTCTTCTGAATATTTATTTATAATTCTTAAATATTCTTTTTCTCTATCATCTTTAAATTCAACACCATTCGCAAATGAATAAGCACAACAAGTTACTACATCTCTAAAAGCCTCATGAGTACCATATCTTGTGCTTAACTTTTTTATAGAATCTATTATAAATTTTTTGTCATAAACCATTTATCTAATGTTTCCTTTTCTTCTTCTCTGCTACATCTACTAGAAACTACTAAACAACTATATAAAAAAAGAACAATTACACTAATAATTATTCCTAATACAATTAACATACAAATCACTCTCCTAAATTTCTATTTCTTCTAAATCTTTTTTAATTCCATAAAGATTTTCATTAATCCAATTTATTGTTTCAAAATTAAGTTCGTTTTCTTTTAAAATATGAACTTTATTCTTTTCAATATTATTTAATCCAGTTTTCAAAAATGATTCATCTGGTTCCTCCCAATATGATGAATATTCCTCAATTAAATCTCCATAATCAAAACTAATAAAACCTTTTTGAGAAGCAATTTTGGTAGATTCAAAACCATAATTTTCTATTAAAGATTGATATATTTCTTTCCATGTTTCTTCTGGTAAAGTAATATCTACTTTTTTAACAAAACCATAAGTATTAATAATGCCATTCTTGACATATTCTTCTACATATTTAGTAGCACATTCCTTATCAAAATCAATTCCATAATTTTCACAACATAGACCATTGCATAAATCAGCTTTACAACAATTACCATTATAGTTCCATACATCTTTTAAATATTCTAAATTATCTTTATCAAAAATTGTTCCAACATTATAAAAATAGCAAGTTTTTGTCATCATAAATTACTCCTAATATTCATAATCTAAATTATTATTTTTTAATTTTTCATAGATATTTTCATATAAATTATTAACTGTTTCCTCAAAGCCAAACCACGCTAGTAAATTTTTATTTGAATAATCAATTACTAATGGATCATCTTTGTCAAATTTATCTCCAAATAACTCTTCCATAGAAGAACCTGTACCTTCTATTACATATGATAACATTTCATTTATTTCCTCTTTATACTCATCAAAAAATTTAATTGTATCATCATAATAAATAAGTTCACCTATCATTCCAGATACACAACCATACTTTTGTAAATCTTCCATACTTCTTAATAAGTCATCTGTAGAATCATAATCAACACTTTCATCAATATAATAATCGATAACATGATTAGTAAGTTTATTATGTCCCTTTAAATTTTCTAAAAAATCCTTAATCATGTTTATTCACCTTATTCTTTTGTTCATCTAATAAATAAAAATAAACTGATGAATCCAAAGCATCGCAAATATTGAGCATATCATAGAAATCAGGATTTAATAATTTACCATTTTCTATATCCTCTATTGTTTCTTTATCTACATGAGATAATCTTTGCAAACGTCTTCTTGACATTCCCCAAGATAATCTTTCTTTTTTTAACATTTTTCCGAAATTATCTATCCAAATCATTTTCTATCCCCCCTTTTTTTAATAAAGTAAAAGAGAAACTAAAAATTAGTTTCCCTCATACTCTGTAAAATCTACATAAGCCATAGCATCCAATAAATTACCTTCTGAATCTTTTAATCCCAAATGTAAATGACCTCCTGTCGATTGACCTGTAGTAGATGTTTTTCCTAATAAATCTCCTTTTTTTACTATAGAACCAACTTTAATACCATAAGGTGTACTTTGATATTTAATATGGTAATACATAGCTATAAAACCATTATCACAAGCAACATTTATATAATTTCCAGTTGAATTACCAGATTGAGAAAATGGTATATCTGCTATTTGTGTATTTACAATATTTAAAACTTTACCATCACAAATGCTATAAAAATCTGTTCCTATTGGTACACCAAAATCCCAACCAGAATGAAAATTAACTTTTTCTTGTGCAGATTCTGACAATCCTAAATCTACATTTCTATGTTCAAAAACAATTGATGTAACGCTAAAATCACTTTTTAATGGAAAAGAATAAGGTAATGGATAATATATTTCATCATAATCATTACTTGTTGTTATATCTATTCCATCAACTGTACATAGATCAATCACATCTATTGAAACACCGTTAGCGTTTGTTCCACTCTCAATTGTAAAAATTGGAATATCTGGATTACTTTTTAAATTATTACACATTGTTTTAATTGGTATCATTTGTTTTTCTTCAATATTTAAATTATCTAAATATGCTTTATCCCATACTTCATAACTTAATGTAGATGTATCAAGTACGTTATTTGTTCTTTGAAGATAAAATACCATTCTTTCTAATGATACATATCCTTTAGAAATTAAATACTTATTTAAAATAGTTCTATATCTTTCTGCATATAGTTGACTATTTATAACTGATGAATTGGCTCTCATTTGATTCACTTGTTCATTAACATAAGCTTCTCCTACCTTATAACCACATACAGCTATAACTATAATCAAAATAAGTGCAATTAAAAATCCTGCTACTAAAGTAATCAAAAATGCTTTTATCTTTAATAGTTTACCCATTACTCACCAATAGGAAATTCATCAGATTCACCCATATAATAAAGTTGAAGTGGTGTTGCAAAAACATTAATTCTAAGTCTATTTTTATTTGTTATATTAACTAAGAATTGACCTTGACCACATTTACTTAAGAAACTTTTTTGTGTTTCTGTTAGTGGTGTATTGGTATATATTTTTTCAATAGCTTGTAAATCATTATCTTTTAACATTCCAGTTATTTGATATTGACAATTTCCAAATAAGCTAGAAGCATGTCTTAAAACTCCTGCCGAAGTCGTGAGGTCAGAAGGTTGTTGCGTAGCAACGACTATACCACTGTTATACTTTCTTAAACGTCTTGCCATCTGTCCAAAATATTTTAATAATGTTGGATTATCCTCATCAATAAAATAATGAAATTCATCTACAACTATCAGCATATTTTGTTTTTTATTTTTTTTATCATTTTTCTTTTTATTATCAACAATCTCATTACTTAAATATGTAAGTAAATTAATCATTTGAGTATTAATTAATCTTCTACTTGAATTAAATAGCAATTCTTGTAAATTAAAAACGACTAGATTATTACTCAAATCTATAGTCGTTATACCATTATATAAATTACCATCTTGCCCTGTAACCATTCTTTTTAACAAAACTTCAATATTAACTAATATTCTTTCTAATTCTTTAGTTTTTGTTTCTCTTTGTTGTTCCAATAAATAAGCATACAAATCCGAAAAAATTGGATAATCTTTTGCTGTCATATTTTCAAATTCTTCTAAGGTAGTTTTTTTAGTTATGCCTCTTGAATTATAAAATTTTTCTACTATATCAAGAAGAACAACTAACTCTTTTTCTGATATATCTTCAAAAGCTGTAATAAAGAAGTTTTCTAAAAATCCTAAATGTTTACCTAAAATAGATGTTTCATTATCATCATCTGTTGATACATATCTAATTTGAAGTGGATTTATCAAACTCTTGCTAGATAAGTCAATATATTCTCCACCACATCTATTAGTCAGTTTTTCGAGTTCATTTTCTATATCAAACAAAAATAACTTTGTTCCTCTAGCAAATTCATTAGTGATAAGCAATTTTAATAGAAAACTTTTACCACTTCCTGTTGTTCCTATTACACTCATATTATGTCCAGTTCGATTTTTAGTTAAAGTAAATTGATCAAAGAATGTTGGAAGACCATAATTACTATCTTCTCCCATAAGCCAACCAGTAGAATCATTATGGTAATTTTCTGTAAAGAAAAATGCTGATGCTAAAGTAGATGTTGGTAAATACATAGCATAATCAGGAAAGCCTTTATCTGTTAGTTCAAAACCTTGCCAAGCTGACATTTGTCTTAAATTAGGCACATCAACTTTTATTTGATACAATTCAGCATTAGTTTTTATTTCTTTTAAAATTTCTTCTCTTTCTTTTTTATTACCACTTATAGCTAAAACAATAGAAACTTCCTTTATTTTTTCATCGTTTGACGATATTTGTTCTATCAATAATTTATAGTTATTCATAAGTGATTGCATTTCTGTAACATCGCTCAAATTTTTGCTAGAGTTATAATCTGCTAAGACAGCTTTAAAACTACTATTTAAAATGCTTAATAATTTTGATTGTTCTATTGTATCTTTAATCGTTAAACTAGCTTTTACATTTGGTAAATTTATTATTCTATCTAAAAATCCATGTTCAATAAATAATGGATAATTTTTAATACTAACCATTTGAATTTCTTGATTATCCACTTTTAAATATGAAGGCATTTCAGAAATTTTAAGTGGCGATAATAAATCCATAAAATCATAATACATTATTTGATCCAAATTAGCATTAGAATAATATAAATTTGCAAATACTTTTATTAACCACTTTTTATTATCTACCAGTTCTATATCTAATTTAGGAACAATTGAATCACAAGTTCTTTCAAAATCTTCTTTTGCTTTTTCTAGTGATTCCTTATTTTTACAAATTATTGCAAAATAATAAGAAGAAGCTGATGTCATATTTTCTTCCTCTATCATTTCAATAAAATTACGATTATTTATAAGCAAATTAGTTCTGGTACTATTATCCGAATTTTCTTTAATTAACTTATCATAGTTTACTTTATTGATATTTAAATTAATCTTTTCATCAAATTTATATGCTTTAATTACAAATGGTAATCTGTAAAGTTTTGATAAAGTATGAAAAAATAACTTTTGCTCATTATCATTTGTTAAAGATAAATCAATTGGACTAACTTTATAAAATAAAGCTACTTGATCTGATTTTAATTTAATAAGACCATTATCTGTTATTTCTTTAACATTACTAAAAATTTGAGCATTTTGAATTTTCTTCTTTAACATACTTTTATTAAGATAAATATCTTTTCTTTTTGTTTTAGCTTTCAAAACATTTTTTTCTTCTTTTTTCTTTCTTTTTTCTTCTTTTCTTTTTTTCCTTTCTTCTTTTGTTTTAAAAATCAAAAATATACCCCCTTTTATTTATAATAGTAATAATTTTTATTTTTAAATAAATATTTCACAAATAAAATAAATAACTTATACATTCTATTACATTTTGAAAAATCCATAGGAACTAATGACAATATACCTAAAGATATAACAACAATAGATAAAGTATATATTTTAAGTAAAAATAGAATTGTAAAAATTAATATAAATATTCCACCTATAATCAAGTCTTCAAATTCTAAATTAAATAATCCTAAGTTTCTTTTAATACTCTTTAAAGTAATATACATATTATCTTGTCCTTTCTTTAAATTCTATCTGATTCATTTCCATAATCACTAATTTTAGGTCGTGAATGATACCTATTGCTATGTGGATTTCCTATATTTCTGATACCATTAAATGCTCCACCAAAACCTTCTTTAATATTATTAATTCCTTGTTGAGCAAGAGAAACTCCTCCTCTAACATAATCAACATTATATTTATCGTTTGAAAAATCCCATTTACTAGCAGCATCCTTTATATTTCCTTCACCTCGAGATTCTAGCATTCTTCCATAAGCTCGAGCTATTGGATTACTACTTTGTTGTAAATCAGATCCTTTCATCATTTGACCTAAACCTTTACCAACTTTATCATTCATTCTCTTAGAAATTCCTGAATTCATTTTTGGATTAACACTAGCAATTCCATGATACATTCCTTTAGCGGTTTGAACTCCACCTTTTGCAAGTTGACCTAATCCTTTTCCAGCTTTAACAGAACCTTTAGCAATTCCAGCGGTTGCTCCAACTGCACCAATTCCAACTCCAGCAGCAGTAGCAATTCCACCACCTAGTCCACGCATAGCTAACATCATATCACGACCACTATTAGCTGAAACATTTTCACCAATAAATCTATTTAAAGAAGTACAACCAGTCATTAGCATCATAGCACAACCTAAATACAAAACTGATTGAGCTACAACTTTAGTAAAATAATTTAATTTGTTAATATCAGCACTATTTTGAATTGCATTAAACATTATTGAAGTAAGTCCAATAAGTAACATTATTGCCGCTGCCTGTAATATTAAAGAAGCTAATTGTTGATATAATGCCGATCTTTGTTCTTTTCTTCCTATGCTAGTTGCTATAACAAGCGGAGATATAACCATTAAAAAGGCGAGTTCTAATTGCCTTCTACCGAGCATTAAAACTGAAAAACCAACAGCAAACAAAAACACAGCTCCAATTACTATTCCAAATAAGAAATTATAATTAAAAGCATAATCTTCACTATCATTCCAAATTCCCGGTTTATAAATACCACATCTAAAAGAAAATGCCCCACTATCCGAGACATCACTTGCAGTAATTGTGTCATTCCTTATTAACTTTTCAAAATCACTCATTGTTGTAGCAGAATTTGTATTAGAGTATCCACTCAATTTTTCTTTTAATCCTTTTACATTTTTAGCATCAACAGAATCTCCACCAGCAACTTTATAGCATGCTTCATTAATAGATAAATAAGATGTTTTCATCTTATCTCCTATTGTAGAATTATTCGCATTAAAATTATTATAAATAGCATTTGATAAATTTATTCCTAAATTAATAGTTGTATTAAATATCAAATATACTGAGAATATTAAGAATCCACATTTTACAATTTCTTTTACAAGTTCAAATAATGGTTGTTCATTATTATCTGCATCTAATATTCTAAAAGTTAATTTCCAAACCGCAAATAAAAATAAAAGTGCAAATGCTAATATAAAAAAAGCATTAAATATTTTAGTAAATGGAGAATTATCAACATTTTCCAACATTTGTATAAAATTTAAACTATTTATACTATGGGCTACATCATATAAAACATCTATTGTTTTAAATATAATGTTAACAATTCCCATTCCTAAACCTCTTAATATATCAAGTACACTATATTTAATATCACTAGCAATACTTAACGTATAAATCATAATAACTCCTATTTCAATGTATCAATTACAAAGTTAATGATACTAGGAATTAAAATAAGAAGAGCTACACCACCTAAAGTATAAAGAATAGTTTTTTTCCTTCTTTGCTTAGTTTCATCATCTCCAATAATAAATTGAATAACAAAAACTACTAGAGCAATAAAAGAAACTACAATACCGAATACTTGAATTTTAGTTGCTAGGCTTTTAATTATTGTCCCTAACGAATCTATTGTGATATTTCCTCCTTCAATTTTATCAACTGCGTAAACAGATTGAATATTACCTATAATACTAAGTGCAAAAGTAAATATACCAATCATAGTTAAATTTATTTTATCTGTTACTTTTTTTAGTTTTTCCTTCAATATAATTCCCCCTTTTTTCTAATAATCATCATTTGATTATTTCTTTATCTTTTAACTCTTCATAATAATCCAAAATTAATTTTAAATTATCTTTTAATAATTTATTAGTTTCTTTTTCGTATTTATCTTTTAAATCTTCAATTAATCCTTTATTGTTTTTATCAAATGTATAAACACCATCATAAAGATTACATCCAGTATTATGATCTACTATAAAATAACAAATTCCATCTTGTTCATCATCTTTAAGTTCTCTATCTTCTTGATCTTGTTCTTTAGTAAGTCTATCTAAAGTTTCTAAAGAATATTTTGTAGATGGTATATTTACATCACTTGTTTTTAAAACAACAGCAACTATATCTAAATCCACATCATATACCTCCCTATCAAATTTAAATTTAATCTTCTTAGCTTCTTCTTCACTAAGATTTATATAATCTTTTTTTGTCATGTTAGAATCAATAGATGAGAAAACAGATGTCTTATCAACATCTGTTTTCATATAAACATCTAGTTTTCCATTTTTGTTATTACCATAAAATTTAAATTCTAAATTATACATGTTAAATAAACTTAATAATTCTTCTAAACTATATATTTTATTTATATCAACCATATTATTTAATCATCTCAGTTTCATTAGTATTTACAACTTCAGAATCTTTGTTTTTAGCATTAGCAATGTGTCTATATTCATCAACTACAGGTTCAAAAGTATGGATGGTTTTTCCTTCTTCCAATTCAATTGTTTTATCTCTAAAAGAACCTTCTAAATGTACAATTGCACCACTTTTACTAAATTCACAAATTCTTTCTGCATTTTTATTCCATAAAGCATAATTAAAGAAATCAGTAATCTTATTTCCATCTTTATCTTTATAGTCTCTATCTACTGCTAAAGTAATATTAGCTACTTTATTTCCATTCTCTAATTCTTTTAATTCTGGATCTCTAACTAATCTACCCATAACGCAAAATTTATTAATACTACTCATATTTCATTCCCCCTTCTTTATTTATAGTAATAACAATCTATATAAAAGCCAAAACCCCTTTTTGTCTTTCCTTTATTTTATTTATAATACGCTGTTGCATATCCATTATCACAATGAATTTCAGCATAACTCCACCAAACATATCTATTCATAGAGGTACCAAGTCTAGATATTACTTGTGAATATTTTAATGATGAATCCGTATTCATTGTCCATAATGCTGTTCCATTTATTGATGTACTTTCATAAGGCCCAACTACACCTGTAAAATCATTTTTAGCTGCCTTTACTACCTGCGTCATTATTGCATAACCATTTTGAGCTTTTGGATGACCTGCCCAAACATAACAATTTGCTTCGTGGTAGTATCCATCAATTCTAATATTATTACTTGGCATAGATGAAGGTAAATTTGACCATCCATCCCAAACTTCCCATGGATTTAATGAATATGTATGATTTGGAAGTGAATCACCATAACCAACTGAACTAGTCGTATATAAATTACCATTTACATAATAACTTGCTGTATAATAATTTTTATACCAAGTTGGCGTTATATTGGCACCATCAACACCAACTGTTATAGTTGTATCATAATTAGTATTCATTCCATCATGTGCATTTGTTTTTACTCTTATAGAGCTTCCATAAGAAACATTTTGACACCAATCAATAACATTATCTGCAACTTGAACACCATTTACCCAAACATCGAATGTATATCCATCTAATCCTGAATAATATGTTGTTCCATCAATAACTGGATTTATATCTACTAAATAACTATTGACACTCCAATTAGCACTATAATTTAAATTTTCAGTTGTTCCTTTTGGAATTGTTACATTTATTTGTGGCGTGTTTCCATTACTACCTGACCAGCCAATAAAACTATTACCAGTTTTTGTTGGTGTTGGTAACGTAAATGTATCTTCAACAGTATAATTAGTTTTCTGATTACTTATGGATCCACCATTTAAATTGTAAGTAATACTATAATTTACTATTCCCCAATTTGCATATATTTCTTTATTATCAATATCTAATACGTTATCAATATTAATTGAATAATCTATATTTCCGTTTAAAGAATTACTATACCCAAGAAAGTTGTATCCTTTCTTTGTTGGTGTTGGTAATGTCGTTTTTCCATCTACTATTGAAACATTAGAACTCTCATAAACACCACCGGAAGCATTTAATATAAATGTATATTTTTTTGTATTAAATGTACTTAAGTTACTGGTGCTTGTTGTATAGAAAGCAAGTGTAGCATTTAAAGTACAAAAAATTGCTAAGATAAAAATAAATATTTTACTAAACTTATTCAATTTTTTCATTACAAACACCTTCTTTTTCTTTCTTTGATTTATATGTATCTAAACATAAATCTATAATGATAATCACAACAGAAATAAATAAAATGTACTTATGATTATAAATATAATCTGCATAGTATCCAATAAATGGAATACTCCAATTAGTTCCTTTTCCTAGAACTTGATTATCATTAACCAAATTTGAATCAACAGTATTGTTATTATCACCTTTAGTAATAAATCCATCTCCTGTTTTATCAACTAACCTATGAGAAATTATATGTTCTTTGGTAGAATAAACTAATATATCACCATTTTCAAAATCTTCTAAATTTAATTCATGATAGTAAAGAATTCCCCCAACTTGTAATGTTGGTTCCATACTTCCTGACATAACAACTAATGGTTTATAACCCCAAATAGATGGAACGAAAATCAATAAATAAATAATTATTAAGATATATACAATTCTTAATATAAAGTTCTTAATTTTCATCAACATATTATTCTCCTATTCTAATTAGTGTGTTATATTACCACACATTGTTTGCTTGATCGTATTGAATCGTATCTATTTTAACTGTAAGTATATATTTTGCATTATCATAACCTTTACCAGATGATTCGTAAGTTATAGTTTTTCCATCATTTGAGATTGTTTCTTTTAATTCTGCTTTAATATTTTGATTAAATGTAACACCACTTATAAATGAAGTTGTTGTTTCATTAGTCATAACTTTTGTTTTATTATCTTTTGAACCGTAATAATAATAACCATCTGAATCTTTTGTCCAACCATCATTAAAATTAATAATAGCTGCTGTATTATTATCACTATCTTTAAGAGAAATTTCTTCTCCATCAGCATTTATCCATTTTTCACTATAACTTGCTCTTACAGCCATACTTATTGAACCAGTATTTGTTACCTTAATAGTCTTTTCTGTTGTAGTTCCCGGTGTCCAATCACTAGGTGATTCAAATTTTTCTACTATTTCATGTTGATATAACGCAGTTTTAAATATATTTGTTATATCTGTACTTGTAGTAAAATACGCCAATGTTCCCCCTAATACAGTTAAAAGACTAATAACAGATACAATCAATAATTTCTTTTTATTTTTTCTTTCCTTTTTATTGTTTTTCACGATACTCCTCCTTCTAATTAATCGCATATTTTTTCATTTAAAAAGTTGCTTCGTGAAGCAACTTAAACTTATTTTTTCTTTCTTTTGCTTGAAATAATAATTAAACTAGCACCCAAAAGAACAATAGTACCAGCAATAATATCAATATAGGTATTTGATGATGTATTTGGAACTTCAATTTCTTTTAATTCATTTACTAATGTTTTTTGAATATATGCTCCATCTTCTGTTACATCAAAATATACTTTTTCACTTGATAATTCAAATTCATCCAATGTAGCAAGTTCTTGAAAATAATAAGAACCATATTCTAAAGTAAACTCAATATTCCCATTTTCATTTGAAACACCAGAGTAAATAAGATTTCCAGATAAATCATATACCCCAATTGTAACTCCCTTTATTGGATTACCATTTTCATCAACTTTATGAATCCCTACTACAGAAGTGATTTTTTCATTAGTCATATTAGCTTTAACTATTTCACCATTTTCTTTTATTTCAAAATAAATTTCTTCATCACTTAATCTATAACCTGTTGCTGCTTCTGTTTCAATAATTACAAATTTTCCTACAAATAAATCTGTAATTTTTATATTACCTTCCTCATCTGTAGCACCAGTAAAGACAAGTTCTCTTTCATTAGTATTTTCATTAATATAGAAAATTTCTATTTTAGTATCAGCTACTCCCTGACCTGTTGTAAGATCCGTTTTACTAAATTCTAATTCACCTTTTTTGTAAAGATTTAAAGCACTATAGCTTTCATAAACAATATTAGTTTTATTATCAATTTCTGATAATGTGAAATAATATTTTTCAGTATTTAGCACCATATTATTTAAAGTTTTTACCTCTACTAAATAATAATTTCCTAGATATAATTCTTTGCTTATTGCATACCCATTACTATTTGAAATTATGGTATCAACAAGTTCACCTTTACTATAATATAAGTGATTGCCATCTGAAGATAAAATATCTTCATTTGCATATATTTCAAATACTACACCCTCTAATGGTTTTTTGTCATAAGTATATGTTCCATTTTCAATTACAGGAACTTCACCAGTTTTATTAACTTCAATTTTTCCTTTAATAACTTGATTTTCAAAATATAAAGTTATAAAAGCACCATAAGTTGTAAAACTATAATGAGTATCATTTCCAATTGTAAAAGTCATTCCTTCACTATTTAATAAATAATTATTTGGACTTGTAATTTCTATTAATTTATAATTGCCAGCTTCTAACTTTAGATAAGTGATAAACTTACCATTTTCATCAGTTTTAAAAGTATCATATATCTTTCCACCTACATACTGACTGACATATTGATTTGTATCAGTATTCAATATTTTAAAAGTAGTATCAGCTAAAGCAATTGTTTCTTTGGTTTCTGAATCAATTTTAAATACTTGTAAATAAGCACTTATTTTATTGTTTAAAATATTATAATATTGTTCTTTTTCACTATTTTCATCAATAGTAATAAAGAAATCATATATTTTTTCAAAACCAGTAGTAGTATTCACTTGATGAAATTTCCAAACCCCGTATGGAATTTCAATTGTAGCATATCCATTCTTGTCGGTTTCTACTTCGCCCCACTTTTCTCCAGATGGATAAAAAATCTCAAAAATAATACCTTTTTCAGCATTTAAAAATGTGGTATTTCCATCCACAAAATCATATTGTTTTAAAATGCTAATGTAATTTTTTATAACGTTTTCATAAACATCTTTTTTTACAACAGCTTGTCCTTTACTTTCAAAAACATATCTAGTTTCATCTAAATAATATCCTTTACTTGGAGATATTTCTTGAATGTAATATGAATCATAACTTAATACAGCATCACTTTTACCATATCCATTTTCATCAGTAGTTATTTTTGTTAAAAGTGTACCATCATTTTTAAAAACACCATATATAGCTCCTTTTAATGTAGCTTGTCCCTGTGCTATTTCTGTTTGTGAATCCATTTTATTTATTTCTACACTTCCATAATAAGAATTAACTTTTACAGTTGCTACAACCGGATCTACAGTTCCCGGAACTAACATGTTTTGAACTCCATTACCATAAAATATTTTATAATTATCATCGTAAGGCATATTCTTTTTTAATATAATTGTAACATTTCCATTTGTGGTTGGTGTTAATGTTAGATCATTACCATTTATAGAGTAATTTGCACCACTTACACTTACATTATAATTACCAAGAACTTCATTATCATCATGCAAAGTAATTGATTGTCCAACTTGTAAATCATAAGTTGCACCATTAAAACTTGGTTTTACATAATGATTTGTAATTAATCTTTCAATTTCTGCTCGTTCTGCTGATATATCTAATGCAGTCCCAGCGCTCCATCTTGCTGTTGAAAAAGTTGTATGTGAGCCACTACCTATAATAGTATCCCAGATTATACCTTGTGTTGCTGCCCTATATTTTAATGTTTGATGATTAGGATATGTATAACCATAATATGCAGTTAATAGAACTCTTTCTTTAATAGCATCAGAGAGCCCAGTATCAGACCAACTTCCCTGTAAATAATAAGTTCCTTCTACTACATTTGGTTCTATACAATAAGCCACATTACCGTCAATATCATATAGTCTCCAATTCCATGAATGTCGATCACTTCCATCACCTTTAGCTCGATCATAGAAATAACCTGAATCAGTCATATTTAAAGTTGCAGCACTAACATTTTGTACTCCGATGAAAGTTCCAATCATCAAAGCCATTACAAATAAACATTTCTTTAAATTAACTTTCAACTTTTAATTCCCCCTTAAATTTTCACATAAAAAAACACCAGTTAAGGTGCTTTAAAATTTTAATTGTATTTAGACCAATCAATTTGTGATTTATATCTACTACAATTACCTGAATTACAGAAAATATTTAAATAGTAACCTAGTATTGTTCCATCTTTAGCTGTTACCTCATAACATCTATAATAATTAATATCAACTGTATCAATAAAAGCTATTTCTTCTCCTCCCCCTAAACAACCGGACATAGTTTTGGTATCTATTGTACCCTGATGAATTGAGTAAAAAAAGCTATTAGTATCTACTTCTTTTGAATCATTATTAGATGAAACATTACTGTTTGCATCATTAGAAGTTTGGGGTTGTTCTTTTACTTCTTCTATTGGTTCTTGAGAAGTAGTATTCGATTGATTTGTACTATTATTAGATGTAGAAGTATTAGAATTAGATGAATTATAACTACTATTACTTGTATTACTATTTGATACTTCTTTTTTCGTATCATTCGTAACCTCATTATTTTTATCTAAATCATTTTCTGCATTTGAAGAATCATTAATACTATTTTCAGTATCAACAATATCCTCTTTATCATCTTTTTCTTCTTTTATTTCAGATATTTCCTTTTCATCTGATTTTAAATTTTCTTTTGAACTTTCTCTTGCATAAAAGATAGTGCCAATACCAACTGAAATTAGTACCATTATAGTTAAGATTACAAGAGGTTTTATTTTTTTGTAATTCACAAAAATCCCTCCTCTTCGTTAACTGTATTATAACGCTTTTTAATTAATTTGTCAGCACTATTCCATCATCATCATTGGAACTTCTTGAAGTGGTGTTACAAAAACACCTAATTCTGCATGAATATTATTGATTGTATTATACATTAGATTTGCATATCTAGTTAGTTGCTGATAACGTTTAATAGAAATATCTAGATTTGCTAAAGTTCTTAAATATTCAGATCTATTAACATTTAAATCTTTACAGCGTTCATCAATATTGCTAATTAAATCATCAGGCATATAAACTCTAATTTCTCTCAAGTTTTTCACCCCCCTATATAAAAACATAAAAAAACAACTAGTCAGTTACACTAATTGCTTTAAATACCGCTTTTTCCATATCTTTTACTAAACTGAATCTCAATGCTACTTTTATATAACAACTCTTCTTAATAACAAGATATGTTTTATATGATTTACATATTCGATCCATAACTTCTTTGTCAGTTTCTCTTTCTTCAATACCATAATGAAAAATCTTTAATTCATCATCTGTTAAACTCAATTTTAAATATTTAATTTTAGTATCAAAATTGCTCACATAGTTTAACAGTTTTTCCCTTTTAATCGCAGCTTTATATACAGGATCAGAATTGCCATGTTGATGTGTTTCAGGCATGTCTTTTATTTCATGACTTAAAGATCCGTAAAGATATTGCTGAGCTAATTCTTTTTTGTAATTATATTCGTCAAATAATTCAAATACATCTTTACTGATTTGCTTCATATCAAAATCATCGATATATTTCTTCGCTAGAAGTGCTCTCATACAATCCCCCCAATCAATGAAAAAAGAGAAACAGCTAGCTTAATTCTAGTAATTTCTCTTGCCTTTATATACTACCTAAATTTTCATGCTGACCACTAGAACCCCACTAATAATCAAGTTTATAAATATATAAACCAATTTAATTGTAGTATATAATACAACTTTTTTGGAAAAAGTCAAGCAATTTTGCAATTTTAAATGCAATTTTGCAGTTCAAAAGGTTAAAAAAAAAGAAAAGCGATAAAAAATAGGAACATTCCTTTTCGGAATTATTCCTATTTATAACAAGTGTACCATGAACTTTTTCCAATGGCAATACCCAAAATTCTACCATTTTTACTATGAATATTACTAGTAATTTATCTGGTAAAATAACTGGTAATTTATCTGGTAATTTTTCTTCCCAAAATTGCTAGTTTACCCTTATTTTATGGGCATTTGTAAATTTGACTAATTAATTGAATAAATTTGTTAAAAATCTCAATTTTTTGAAGAAAAAATTTTTTTCGTGATTTCCAACTTTTTCAATATAACATTTGTCAATTATCTCTTGATTTGTATTGTTTTCAACTAAATTACATAAACTATTAAAATACTTTTCTGTTCCATATTTACTTTTAAATTTTTTACTTAGCAACTGAGGAACAGATTTATGATTAAATATTGCCAGTAAACAAACAATATAATTGTTAGTATTTCGATCTGTATTGATTAGTTGAACACTATATTTAATATCGTCTTTCTTATAGTCTTTTGAATTACAAACCTTTCCATCATCAAAATAGAATCTATCAGGTGTTTTCTTTTTTTCTTTATTTGTAACTTTATATAGTTTTTTTAACTTCTTATTCATTTTACTTCTTCCCCTTTTAATACTTAATTTAGTAAGTAATAAAACATATAGTCCATCATTAACAAAAGCACTATCAAAATCTTTTAATGCAATCTTAACAATATCACCATTATCTTTCTTTCCCTTAATATTCTTAACTTTTTTATTTAATAATTTCAAAGTATCATTTATATCTAATTCTATAAAAGATAATACTTCATCTTTATCATAATTTTTAAAATCTCCAACAGAAATATTTAAATCAACCGAATAATAATATTGAAATTCTCTAACAATATAATTTTTCTTAATTCTTTTATTGCAGGTCCTTTTCTCCAAAAATTTAAGATCTGTATAATCTATATTAAAACCAGTTTCTTCTTTTATTTCTCTGACACCTTGTTTTAAAGTTTCACCAGATATTAGATGCCCACCAGCAGTAATCTCTAAAAGTGGCTTATTATTAACCTTATTATAATTCGGATTTTTTAATTGAAAGAATACTTTATCATTTTTTCTATTATAAATTAAGCATCCAAATACTCTATGCCAATATCCTAACTCATGAGCTTTATCTTTTTCACAATAACCAAGTAAATGTTCATTTTTATCATAGATGTCAATATATTCTTTAGATTGTCTTTTGCCTTTTCTAAATCTATCTAAAAATCCATTAGCATCCTTTAACATATCATCAAATTCTTTTATAATATCTAAATTATGATCTACCGCTATATTATATGTAAGTATAAAAAGTTTAAATAATCTATCTTTTACAAAATCATAACTAGAATCAAAACCAAATCTGTCTTTTTTAAATCTGCATTCATTCATTTCCATTACTGCTTCTGTTAGTTGACCTAACAAAATAGATAAACCGTTTAATTCGTTATAATTATATTCTTTTAAATTCCTTATTTCAAACATATCAATATTTAAAATTCTAGCTAAGTTAATAAGTTGTAACAAGACATCTGATATTTCATCACCTAAATTATCGATTTTTCTTTTCTCTTCATTAACACTTTCATTGGAGAATAAAACATTATAAACGTGTCCTAGTTGAACATATAATTCATTTAAATAATCTTTCGAATCCCAACTTTTTTCCTTAGTAATATCAAAATCACTTACTAATCTTAAAGCATTACTATAATGTGTATCTAAAAATTTAATAATATCTTGCATTATTTATCACCCACTTTTAATACTAATGGTTTTGCTCCATTTAAAGTTGAATTATAAGTATTTGAAACAATTTTGTTAGTAGATACATAAACTTTAATTCCTAATTTATATGATAAATAAGAAGCATCACTTATTTTTAAATCAATATTTTTTAATTCTAAGCTTCCAAATCTATCAAATAAAAATTCTACATTTGTTGTATCAAACCCTAATTTTTTTAATAATATAGTGCAATTTGCTTTTATTAAATTTTCATTAATTTTTTGATGTGCTAATTTACAACGTTCCCTTTGCTCATTACTACAATGATTATAGTTTAAACACTCTTCTGTTCCATAATATTGAGTTGATGGTCTTTTTAATTTTGTATTTAATCCACATGTGTTTGTTTGAAATATCTGTTGCTTATGTGAATAGTTATTATTAAAATAATTCCATGCTGATTCAGGCCATACACAATTTGCTTTTAAACAAGCTTCTTTATTTTTTTTAACTTCATTCCAACACTCTATTTTATCAATAAAAGTTTCAATTAAAGCTAATCCTGTAGTAACAGAAATATCTGTATATTGATTCACATAATCCAATATTTCTTCAATTCTTTTTGGATCCGAGTTTTGTGGAAGAAATGGTCTAAAATAATGTATTACGTCAATATCATTTTCTTTTAATTTTTTAAAATTATTTTTTAATATCTCTTCTGATATTCTTGGTTCTATATCTTTTCCTAAACCAGAATAACTAATATAGAAAATAACATTTTGACCTTTTTGTTTTAGTTCTTTTACTTTCTCTATGACATTATCAGTTATGTTACATTTTGTAATAATTACTAAATCATTAGTTACATTTTGTCTTTCTAATTCCGCTAATAAATCTAATAAATATCTAATATTTTTTGGATTAACAAAAACATCAGTATTTGGTAGCAAACAAACCGGAATATCTTTATCATAGTATTTGTATTCAAGTAATTGCTTAACTGCTTCTTTAGGAGTAACGATTTCTTTTGGAAAACACTTATTATCATTTGTCGCTTGTAACAAACAATATTTACAACCATTAGGACAACCTACTATAGAATTAATTGCTAACCAACTAGAGTGCATTTCAATTACATTCATTCCTAGTTCACCTCGTTTGTGCTTGTTATAATAACACAACTTATAGAAAACGAAGACAATCAATTTTACAATCGAAAATGCAAATTTGCAAAAAAAAAGAACTCCATTAACTAAATATAGAAAATGGAGTATATGATTTTAAATTAGATTTAAAAATTCTTTTCAAATTCTTAATAAATTATAATTATACTTATATTAAATCAACGTTACTTGATTTATTTAAATTCTTTTAAAAATTCTTTACTTGAAGGAGATAGGTTTTCTTCTATATATGCTATTGAAATATCTTTGGATAAAGGTAAATCCAAAATACTTAAATTTGTTTCATTAGCTAAATTTATAGGTAATAATGCAACACCTATTCCTCTTTTAGCATGATCAATAGCTGATTTATAGTTTGCAGTTTCGACAGAAAGTTTCTTTTTTATTTCATTCTTATTCAATAACTCTTCAAATAATTTTCTTTCTTTTTTTGCACTTATTGGCAAGATTAATGGAACATTATTTAAATCATTTATACTAGTTATATTAAACTTATCTTTTATAAATGCTAAACAATATTTTTCTGTAAATAAATCTATCATTTTTATACCACTAGATTTTCTAGGATTATCTATTTTTTCATCTATTACAAAATCTATATTGTAATGGTATAACTTTTCAAATAAATCTTTAGTTGCTAAATTAATTACTTTAAATGCACTATCCGGATAACTCTTTTTAAATGATTCAATTTTGTCATTTAATATATCAATCTCTATATCATTTGATATACCAATAGCAATTTTTCCACTATTTAAATCCTTATTCTGTTTAAAAGTTTTCTCTGTAATAAATAATAAATTATATGCTTTTTCGTATCCTTCAAACAAAGTTTTACCATCTTCAGTTAATTCGATATAATTTTTAGAATTCTTATTTATTAGTTTTGTTCCCATTATATTTTCTAATGATTTTATATGTCTTGATACATTTGTAGCATCAATACTTAACTTGGAAGCAGCATCATTAAAATCTTTAGATTGTCCTACAATAACAAAAGTTCTAATTAAATCAAGATTCATTGATTGAGTATGAAACATAATATTTCCCCCTTTAAGTTGATTAATATAATATATCAAAGTTATAAAATTGTCAATACAAAAAACTGCATTTTTGCAATATTTATAAAATATTTTGCATTTTTGCAGTTATTTTAATAACAAACTATTATCAATATAATTTCTCATTTTCTTATAATATTTTCTCATAAATATAAGCTTTCTCTGTAATTGTATTTTCAAGTTTTCCATATTCTTTATTTTCAACTACTGTTTCATAAATTCTTTTGCACCCTAAAGATTCATATATATAATAACTACAAGATTCATCAGTCAATATTTGAAGATTCTTCATATTATCTTTTTTTGCTAACTCAAACACTTTAGCTAACATTTCTTTACCAATGCCTTTTCCTCTAAGACTCTTATCTATTATTAACATTGATACTTCACCATCAAAATAATTTTTCAATTCATCTGGCACATAATAATAATTATCCTCATACTCATGTAATGCTTTTATATCTTTTATTTCTTTACTTTTATACAATTGTTTTTTTATGAATGAATAAAGCTTTTTTCTTAATAAATGTTTCGTTGAATTATCTTTTGAATACCCTGCAAAACCCAATAATTTACCATTTTCTTTATAATAAACGAATTGTTCTGTTTCCTCTAATATTTCCATTAAATAAATCCATGCACATAGGTGTCTTGAAGCTCCTGATTCCTTTTCTCCCAAATCCCATTCGTTTTCCAAAAGCTTAACCGCTTGTTTCATATATTTATATCTCATTATAATCACCATTTATTTTAAAAATGTATCAACAGCATCCTTAATTTTATCTAATTCATATCCAAATGCTTGACATGTATTCCATCCACATTGCTTTGCCATATAAATATTTTGCGAATCATCATCTATAAACAAAATTTGTTCTGGCTTTACACCAAGATCATTTAATACATATTCATATATATCTCTATTAGGTTTTCTCATTTCAACTTCAAAAGATAAATAAACATAATCAAACATGTTTAAATTATATTGATCATTAATTCTCTTTTTATCAAAAGGCATAAGATTTGATAATATAGCTATTTTACATCTACCTTTTAATGAATGAGCATACTCTACAACATCTTTATAATATTTAACTGATGTTAACTCTTCTTCATATCTTTTTTTAAATTCTTCAAATGGGATATTTATATCCATATTTTTTTGAACTAAATTAACCCAATCTTTTATATCTTCATCTTTATTAGTAGAACCAATTGATTTGCCAGTTGATGTCTTATCTGTCCATCTATGTAATATTTCATCATCACTTAAACTATTATTTAGCTTTCTTATCATTTTTATTTTTGCTTGTTTTAAATCTTGTAAGTCATTTTCATGGCTTTCAACAACTCCACCCCAATCAAAAATTACTATTTTATTCATTACAAATAACACCTACACAATCTATATTTACTTCTTTGCATTTACTCATTGATGTTTCTAACCTTATTGAGCTTATAGCTCTCATTACAGCAAACACTACAAATATTGCCATTATAAAATTTGAATTAGTGAATGCCATAAATATAAATAATACATTGCTTATTACTCTTCCAATAAATAAAGATGTTTCTATACTTAAAAAATATTCAACTTTAAATTCTTGTCTTATTGCTTTTATATTTGAAAAATTAGATACATTCTTTTCATTAATCAAGTCTGTTAATCCTTTAGAAATTGTCTGAAATAAATTATATAAGACAATTGTTACAAAATTACAATTTAATAACATTATACATAATAGTATTATTGTAATTGTAGATGTTGAAATCATTAAATTCTTATAATGATTAGGTTTTATTACTCTAACAAATAATAATCCAATTAAAGCAGAAATAATACTAAAAACTGAAGTAAATATACCAAGACTCACACTTTCTGAAAAAACTTTAATGATATATATCGTAATCACATAAGATAAAGCACCTTCTGAATATGTTAATCCAGCACATATTTTAGTTTCTATTATCCTTTTAAATTCTTTATGATTATTTGTGATTTTTTTAAATTCTTTAAAATTGGTTCTATTGCTCTTTGGAATATTATTATCCCTAAAAATATTTGAAAGTATTATCTCTAAAATTACTATAAACAAGGCAAATATTGTAGCATTAATGAATCCAGATTTCTGAATTATGCCTCCAAATATTAATGGAAATATTATGGAAATAACATTTTTTACTAATGTATAAGAACCAATATACTTTGCTCTATCTTTATTTTCTACTCCATCAGACTCAATCATATTATATACAGAATAATAAAATCCTTCTTCTAATCCATACAAAAGTCCAATCAAATATATATATTCAACTACTTTTTCTTTTAAAATAATAATTGATAAAAAATATATAAAATAAAGTATAATTCCTATACGCATAAATTTTATTCTTCCTTTTGATTTACAATAATTTCTCGTTAGGAAAATAACCAACCATACAGCTATCATAGCAACTAATTTATATATTCCTAGTGGCAAAATATTACTATTTGATACAGTTAAAAAATATAATACTAAAAATACATCAACAAAATTATTTAAAATACTTTTTAAAATCCTTAGTGAAAAAAGTATCTTATAATTATCAAATCTTTCTTTCATCATACAAATGCTCCTTTAAATAATTAATAACACCATCATTGTTATGATCTAATGTTGTAACATCATTTGCTTTGCTTTTGACTTCTGATAGTGCATTATTAAGAGCAACTCCATATCCACACTTTTCAAGCATTTCTATATCATTTAAGCCATCACCAAAGGCAATTATTTCTTCATTTTTTATATTTAAATAATTTGCTAAATAACTAATACTGTTATATTTTGATGTTCCTTTTGCCATCATCTCTATCCATTTTCTTTCTGAAAATGAGTCTTGCATAATTATTATTTCAAGATTTGTAAATTTACTACACAAATCATTATAAACTCTCATAACATCTTCATTTGTTTTCATTGAAATTGTTATATGAGATATTTCAGAACAATTATTGATAATATAATTTTTATCTTTTGTAGTTTCAATGACTTCACTATACTCTGGCTCATCAGAATATTTAAAAATAGTATTTTTATCACATATATCTACATAACGACAATTTTCATTATAATAATTAAACATTTCCTCAGCTATTTCACTATCAATAAAATTAGCAAATATTGGTTTTGAATTTAATCGTTCATATATACAAGCACCTGTATCAGATATTACATAATTTGCAAAATCTGCTCCATCTGTTGCTTTTAACGCAGAAGCATAAATTCTTCCTGTTGCTATTACAACAATATATCCATCTTTTTTTAATTTTTTTAGATACTTCTTTGTAGATTCAGATGCTTTTCTATCTTTATTTAAAATTGTTCCATCTAAATCTAAAACTATCATTTTCATCAAGACTACCACATCCTATTTTTATGTCATCATATTAAATTATACCATATTTACTGTACTTATCATATTGAATTACTTCAATTTCAAAAAAAGAAACACCATTAAGGTGTTCAAATTATTTCGTTTTCAACATTGCTTATACTAGCAAATGTTCTATTTCTAAGTTCTCTATACAAAGAACTCTTATTAAATACCTCTTCATTTGTACCTTTTGATACTACTTTTCCTTTATCAAGAACAATTACTCTATCAGCAATTTGCATCATTTCTGGTTTATGCGTAATCATAATTATTGTATGATCTTGCTTTAAATCTTTTAATATTTCTCCAACTTTCGTAGTTGAATTTGGATCTATATTGCTAGTTACTTCATCAAACAATAATATTTCTGATTTTGTTAGTATCGCTCTTGCAATAACCAATAACTGTTTTTGCCCCTCAGATAACAATCTTTCTTCTTCATTAATTATTGTATTATATCCTTTAGGTAAACTTTCAATAAAATCATGTATTCCTACTCTTTTACAAGCTTCTATTTGATTTCTATGATTGCTATCAACTAAAGACAAATTATCTCTTATACTCATTTCAAATACAAATGGTTTTTGAAAAACACCTGAAACATTGGACGCATAAGTTTTCTTATCATAATTATATATATTTTCTTCATCTATTGTTATGCTCCCAGATTTTATTCTATCTAGTCTATATAATAAATTTACTATTGTTGTTTTTCCTGAACCACTATGACCTACAATTGTCGTAATTTCATTTGGATATATTTTAAATGAAACATTATTAAGTATTGGTTTATCTTTTATTTCGTAGTTTACTTTATCGAATACAACCACACCATTAATATAATCATTTGTAATATCACCAAAATCAATATTACTATCAGATGTATAGTCTAATATATTTTTAATTCTCTTTACTCTTATTCCATAATTACTTAAATTCAATAAGTAAGTAAGCATAGAATCAGTACAAGTAATAGTTAACTCAAAATAACTTATTAAAAGAACTAATTTATCAATAGTCATTTTGCCATCGCATACTAAATATGCTAAAAATATATATAATAATATTTTACCTATATATACAATATAAGGCATTTTACAATATCTGCTTGTAAGAGCACTTCTTTTACCTTTGTATTCTTGTGTCCATTTAACTCTTGTTTTGTCCAATCTTTTATTTAAACTAGGCATCATATTTAGAGATTTTACTTGTTTCAAATTTACTAGCATTTGATTTAAAGTATCAATTACTTTATCTTCATATTTTCTTGTTCCTTCATAATATTTAGAAACTCTTTTTGAATTATTATTCATAAGAATAAGATAAAGTAAATCAATAGCAAGAGCAATTAAAGCAACAATTATGTTATATGAACTAAAAATCAAGAAAATTACAATAAGCTCAATAAATCTCATTAAAGCTTCAGAACCAGCATCCATAACATCTACTAAATACCTAACATCATCACTTGTTGTATCAACGATTTTACCTTTTGATATTTTGTTAAATATTGAATCATTATTCGCAACATGTTCAAATAACTTTTTTTGAACTTCCAAATGATAATAGTTTGCTAAAACAGTATATGTGTGATAATTCCAATGCAACATACTGAAATATAATACATAAAAAATCATATATAATAGTACATAATACCAAATTCCATTAAAATTATTTTCTGTTATAACTGATATAATTCCTGCTGTTGCTATTGGTGGTAATAAACTAGATAAATTGTATAAACAACAACTAACAAACATTTGAATTACCACAATAAATTTATCATTAGCTATTTTTATTAAGGTTTTTACTGTGTCAAAATATCTACCCATATTATTACTACTTTATATCTTTCTCATATTCAACATCAGATACTTCATATTTTCTTTTATTAGAGATAGCTCCAAGTATTTTTGTTGAACCCCAACCTAATAATGCAAGTAAGAAGAAATATACTACTCCGAATATTGTAAATTCAGGAGCTGTTTCTGTTAACAAACCAATGATTGATGCACCAGCACTCATAGATGTAACAATAGTTAAACTATCAACAGATTTACTAGTAACATCTGATTTTATTCCATCAAATAATTTTTGTGCTGATGAAACATAGTTTTTAGTCATACCCCACAAATATTTTATATAATCTAATGTATCTCTTAATGTTTCATACCTATATCCTGAAATAGCCAAGAATTCTGCAAGTTCTTTATCACTTTTAGCAATTTTTTCTCTTGTTGAAATATATGTACTCATTTGATTAATTCTTCCATCTATCAAATTTATTGTCTTAGCATATCCTTCTAATTTTGAAGTGAATTTAACAATTTCAGAACCTTTGACATTTGCATTTTCTTTTACTGTATCAATTTTCTCCCATATAATTCTATGAATATTTAAATAACGATGTAATTGACCTTTAAATTCTCTTATAAAAATTTGTTCTTCAATGTATCTTTCAATATTCTCATTAGATTGTTTTTTATTATTAATAAAATAATATTTATCTCCTCTGATAACATCATATTTATCATTTACAAATTCAAAATACTTTTGTTTTTCTGTCCTAGCTAACAAATTAGAAATATCATCCTTTGTAACATTATCACATACTATAAAATATGGATAAACTGTTTCTATATTTGCAAGTTCTTTAGGAACTGGTGCACCCAAACTAAATAAATAGCTAAATGCAGGAGATAATCTATTTTCATAATAATCAGTTACATGATCAATATCAGCAAATAATGTATCTTCACTAACATTTTGATTATTTAAAACAATCAAACCATCTTCAAATATTTTTACTTTAATATTTAAAGCAGTAGTAAACTCAATAAATTCTTCTCCTGAAACTCCATAATCTATTTTTCCTATTTCTAAATTTTTACGAAATTCATTCAATTTATCTTGATCTAAGTTTAATTGAGTTTTACAATCTCTCAAAAAATCATAAATCTCTGACAATTGTAACATGGTCCTTTGAAACCACCCACCTATATAAACATTACTAATTTTCATAATTTAACTCCTAATCTACATTTTTTGAAAAGAATTTTGCATCCATGACTTCAAATCCATAACTATGATAAAGTCCATGTGCTGCCTCTCTAAAATTTTTTGACCATAATTCAACACATTTACAATTATGTTCTTTAGCGATTCTAAAACATTCATCTAGCATTTTTGTTCCTATATGCTCTCGTCTAAATTTTGGCTTAACACATACATGATTTAAAATTGCATAAGTATTCATATCCTCATAAATTGTTGGAATAATATTTATCTTTGCATGAGCTACAATCTCATTATTTAAAACTCCTATAAGGTATATTTGATTTGGATCTTTTTCATTTTCTTGATAAATCCTTTTTGCATAATTTAAATCAGTATTCTCATTAAAGCATTCATTGCATAACATAATTATATCTTCAATATCTTTAAATGTTGCAACTTTGAATTCTAAATTCATAAAAAACACCTCCCATTTCTCAAAGTAATCTACTTTAAGAAAAAAACAGTGTTTTTTTATATAAAATTCAATAAAATATCTAAAAATTAGCAAAAAAAAGGACAATTTATAAATTTATGCCCAAAAAATGACAAAAATAGTGTATAATTGTTTTAGGATATGGAAATATTCTAATCATAAAGTAGATTACTTTAGGAAAAAATATTGATACACATATAACATATCAAATTATGTTTTTAAACATATAATGGTTTTAGTTGATTCATCATAATAACCTTATTTTCATAATTAGGATGAACATATCTTTCTAATGTGATTTTTACACTTGAATGTCCTAATATTTCGCTTAAAGTTTTTGGATCACAGCCATTTTCAATACATCTGGTAGCAAATGTATGCCTTAAAGCATGAAAATTATATATTTCTAAATTAAGCTGCTCAAGTATCTTTTTATATCTATTGAAATATGTTCTTGTTTCAACAAACTTTTCATATCCAGATACTAAAAAAGTTTCCGGAGTTACGTTAATACTTAATTTAGTTAAAATAGAAATTAAGAAATCAGGTATTGGGATTTCTCTTATAGAAGATGCAGATTTTGGTTCATCAATTATTACAATTGTTTTTTTCTTTACATTTTCGTCTGGATTTTTAATTCTGATTAAAGTTTTCTTTACTTTAATTTTTTTGTTTTTTAAATCAATATTTTTCCATTGTAACGCACATATTTCACCAATTCTTAAACCTGTATAAAGACAAAAATAAATACCAAAAGTTGTTTCGTTCATATTTTTTAGTAATTCTTCTTCAAGTTTTGCTTGTTCATCTTTTCTAAAAATTTGAATTTCATTTTTAGGTACTTTTGGCATTGGAATTTTGATATTAATATTACCATATTTCAAGATTTGCTGTAATATAATTAAAATATCTTTAACACTTTTTTCAACTAAACCCTCACTTAACAAATCCGCTGTAAATTTATTAACTAATTCCAAAGAAATTGTTTTTTTCTTAACACTTGCAAACTTTGGAATAATCCTAGATTTAATAGTATATTGATAATTTGAATAAGTTGATTTCTTATTTTTTATTTTTGAATTATTTAACCACAAATATATATAATAACCAATATAAGTTTTATCATATATAAGTAAATCATTTTTACTTATTAAATCATCTATAGTTTTATGATAATTTTTTATTACTTCAGTCTCACTATTACCATAAACAGATTTATAATTTGATGTACCATCATCCTTATATCCATAATGATACCTAATTTCAAATCTTCCATCTTTTCTAGAATAAATTTTATCAATTGATTCTATCATGTTGCCTCCTTTCACATAATATAATACATATATTTTTTACTTTGTTTTTGTATATAAAAAAACATAATTCAAAACCACGAATTATGTTTTTTAATCTTTTATCTTGATCTACCTTTAGTTTCACTTTCAATTTCGTATGAATATAACCTATCTAATTGTTCTGGTGTAATGTGAATTACTTTACCACCTTTTGGATTAATTTTTTCACCACCAAATACTATCCATATTGCATCAAGTGGCATATCTGGCATTGAAGCTTCTCCATCAGTAAATATTATTTTATTTTCAACTCTTCTTGAAAAAGCACCTACAGCGGTATCAAAATCAGTTCCTCCACCACCTTCAAATCGCATATTTTCTATATCTTCTTCTGTTCTAATTTCATGAAATCCATAAAATTCTGTATCAAAACATCCTACTTTTAATTTAGTATGTTGTAATATATTTTTACATTCTCTCAAAAAGTTCTTTAATAATACTTCATTTATTGAACCACTTGTATCAAGAACAATTTCAGTTTCTGGCGTTGGCTGTTCTTCTAAATTAGCAGTAACAACTCCATCTTCTAATGTAGCATTTTTATATGACCAATCTACATCATATTTAATTGCTTCTCTTAAAACATATCGCCAATCAACTATTGGTTTTGCAGTACCAATATCATTAACTGTTATAACATCTCTATTTGTTGAAGTTCCTGCTTGTGATGCTTGTTTAGAAATTGCTTCTTTTAATTCTTCAAGTTGCTTTTTCTTATCTTCAAGATTTTTCTTAAAAGCATCTTTTTCTCCCATATCTTCAAGTTCTTCTTGTTTCTTTTCAAGTTCACTCTTTTCTTTTTCTTTTTTTTCTTTTCCTAAAAGTTTATCTAATAAGCTCTCTTTTTTATCAGATTTTTCTTGCTGTTCTTTATGTTTTTTAACCGCTTGCTCCCACATACTGTGAGTATCGTGTCCAACATCTTGTTGTTTTTCTTTTTCCTGTGAATCTTCACCTGATCCACCATCACTTTGTTCTTGTGATTGCTTATCTTGTTCTTGTGAACTTCCACCACCAGAACTGTTTTGTTGTTGAGTTTGTGATTGTTGTTGTTCATCATTACCTTGTCCGCTTCCACCATTTTGTTGTTGATTTTCTTGGTTTTGTTGTTGGTCTTGGCTTTGAGAACTACCATTCTGTTGTTGTGGTTGCACTTGTTGTTGATTATTACCATTTTGTCCACTGCCACCACTTTGTTGCTGATTTTGTTGTTGGTTACTTTGTTGATTTTGTCCATTATCTTGTCCATTTTGTTGTTGCTGTTGTCTTTGTTGTTTTTCTTGTAATAATTTTTCATATAACTGTTCAGCATCGTAATTAATAGCTTCTGCCATATCAACTCCGTCCGGTGCCATTTTTAATCCATCTCGTTTTAAAAATTGATTAATAACACCATCAGTAGCAATATTCCATAACTCTGGATCTTTACCCTCACTTCTTAAGATATGATTAAATGCAATATGACATACTTCATGAGCAAATATAAAAGTTTGCTCTTCAACACTTAAACTTTTCAAATATTCTGGATTATAATAAATTGTTTCTCCATCTGTACCTGCTGTTGGTATATCCTTATTTTCTTTATAACCTACACTTGCTACTACACTCCCAAAAAAGGGATATTTAACAAGCATTTTTCTTTTTAATGCTGCAATATCATATTTCATAGCTTATACCTCAAATTCGTGCAACTAATGAGAATATTTCTTCGCTTATCATATCTTTATTTATTTCGTTTGCCGTTACAATTATCACACAACTTTTTGGTAATTCAAATGTAGATATTTTTCTATGTTCTAACAATTCACAGAATTTTAATTGTTCTTCTTTTGCTATTGCATCAATTTTATCAATTACTAAAATTTTACTTGCATTTGTACTCAATATTTCATTAAGCCATTTTGGTGGCATAAAATCAGTTCCATCATAATGACCATTTAACTCTTTAACATCAACATTGGCAGGTAAGACAACTGCACCATTTATATCTTTACCGGATATAAAATCAACTAATATTGGTGCGACATTCGCTCTTATATATGATAGTAACATTTCTTTCTTATTTTCCATTATCTTCTTATACCTCCTTCTGACATTTCAGCAAGCTTTGCTTCTGCAAGTCTTTCCAATTTGCTTTCATCGCCATGTGTCCATAAAGCATCAAAAATTGCTCCAAACTCTGCTCCTAAATCTGCAACAAAACCTCTTACTTTTTCTAAGTTATTATCATCAACCTGTGATAATCCCATAGTTGTTGCATATCTTTCAGCTGTGTTTAATGCTTGTATGTCTCTTTGGGTATAATTTTCATTTATTACATCATCTAATGTTATAACTTGTTGATTACAGAATTGTACAAATTCTCTTGTTATATCCTCTCCTACTAATGCTCTTAACATTTCAGGACTACCTGTTGCATATAACATTTTTGAAGCCATTTCCCATTTTCTTGGATCTGCGTTAGGTTTTTCACCATCATATTTACTTCTTAATGTTTCGCCTTTTTTATATGCAATATAAGAATAAATAGCAGGATGTATATTATGTTCACTTGCCCATTTTAACCAACTTTCAGTAGTTGTTTTAATATAAACATGAGCAAATCTATTAAATAATGGTTCTGCTAATTGATTTGCAGCTAACGAATCTTTCATATCATTACCGGCTGCAACAATTCTTGCATTTTCTGGTAATTTCCAAATACCATTAACTTCTCTATCTAAAACTATATTAAATGCTATACCTTGAATACTTGGTA
>JBJEXX010000079.1:0-10602 GCA_051886215.1 Bacilli bacterium
CCGGTTATTTCACCTTTCATTTCTGATAATTTAATTAAATTTTCTTGAGTTGATTTCATAACATCTTGTATAGATTTGAATTCTGACGTTTTTCTATTTTTACTTATATTTAAGATTCTTCGTTCTGCTTCTTCTACTGTTTCATTAATTTCATTATCTTCTTCATAACCTAAAGTGGTTATAGATGTTGATACTTCTATTAAGTTTCTAAGAATAGCTTTATCTTCTATTATTTTAGAATAATAGTCAAAATTAGCGGCACTTGGAACACAATCTAATATTTCTGTTAAATATTCTACTCCTCCAACCTCGTTTATTATATTTTTATTTTTTAGCTCATCTGTTACTGTAGTGATATCTATCGGAATATTCTTATCAACTAATTCCTTTATTGATTTAAATATCATACCATTCTTTTTTAAATAAAATATATCTTCATTTAAATTATCACAAGCTTTTTGTAAGGCTGTTTTGGATAAAAACATCGAACCCAATACTGCTTGTTCTGCTTCTATGTTATTTGGTAATTCTCTAATAGGCATTAGAAACACCTCCTTATTTTTCTAGTGATACTTTAATTGTTGCTTTTATATCTTTATATAAGTTTATTGATACATTATGATAACCTAAAGTTGTTAAATTATTTTCTAAATCTATTTGATTTTTATCTATTTTATATTCTAATTTATTTAATTCTTCTCGTATTTGTTTAGTACTTATACTTCCAAATACTCTATCTTGTTCTCCTGTTTTTACTTTAAATTTTAGAACTACTTTTTCTAGTTTTTCTTTTTCTTTTATAGCTAAATCTCTAGCTTCCTTATCTTTAATATTTCTTTCTTTTTGATTTGATTTTAAAGTTTGAAGATTTTTATCATTTAAGGGTACAGCGTAACCTTTTTTTATTAAAAAGTTCATAGCATATCCATCTTTAACTTCTTTTATTTCTTCTTTTCTTCCTTGACCTTTCAAATCTTTTATAAATATTACTTTCATAAACCCTCCTATTTAATATGTTTTATTAATAGTTGTTGAACTTTCTCTAATGATGTTTCCTGAACAACCGCTGCTGCTTCTCTTGGAGAACCTCCTCCATTCAAATTAGACAACACTTTATTAACTTTTCCATCTGTTAAGCTTCTTGCAGATATTCCTATTTCTTCATTATTTAATCTTCCTATAACATATGATGTCTCTATTCCTTTAAATAGAAGTAAAGTATCTGCAGCTTTGGCTAAATATTCTCTTCTATAAAATTTAGTATTACTACCTACACTAATAGCTGTTTTCTTATCTATAAATTGGACATTTAATATTAATTTTTGTCTTTCTTTGTAGTCTTCAAAATCTTGCTTTAATAGAGTTTGAACTTTTCTAGTATCGGCTTTTAGACTAGTTAAATAAGCAGAATAAAAAAATGTTTGTTCTGTTGTGTTTATAGCATAACTATTTGTATCTAAAACAATTCCTGATAATAGTACTGTAGCAATCTGAGATGGAATTTTAATTTTTTTATCTAATATTATTTCAGTAACCATTTCACATGTACTTGAATAAGTAGTATTGATATAAGAATTATCATTTTTAATACTACCTTTTCCTATAGTATGGTGATCTATTAATATTATGTTTTTAAATTTATTTAATAAAGTTTCATCTTGAAGTAAATACTTTTTGTTTACATCTATTATTATTAATAAATCATTTTGATTAATATTTGTTATGTTTTTGGAATTAGTTACAGTTATTTTATCTTTTAAGTATTCTAAAGCAAGTTTTACTGCTGATTCATGTTCTTGATCATTTATAATTATTTTTACATTATCTTTGTTATATTTTTTAGCTATAACACTAATTCCAGCAGCAGCTCCTAAGGCATCTAAATCTAGTGATTTATGTCCCATAATAAAAATATTATTAGAGTGTTTTGTTTTTTTTAGCAATTTTTTCTCAAATAATTTCATATGGTCCTCCTTACTTACAATTATTATACTATAAAATATCTTCCTTTTCAATTTTTATTACAAAACAAAAAAGCTTTTATCAAGCTCTTATTTTGTAAATGGTAATAATCCAATTGCACGTGCTCTTTTTATTTGAGCAGCAATATATCTTTGATGTCTAGCACAATTTCCTGTAACACGTCTTGGTAAAATTTTACCTTTTTCATTTATATATCTTTTTAAAGTTTCTACATCTTTATAATTTACATCTTTTCCAGTACACATGTAGCAAACTTTTTTCTTCTTTTTGAAAAATTCTGCCATAATAATCCTCCTTCTTAGAATGGTAATTCATCATCATTAATTTCTATACTTGATCCAAAATCTGCGAATGGATCTGATTGAACAGATGTTGTTGGAGTTTCTGAATCTTTAGCAAAATCATATGGAGTTGGAGCTGAATTTGAAGACATGTCTGATGATTTTGATTTTGAATCTAAAAATTGTACGTTATCAGCGATTACTTCAGTAACATAACGCTTTTTTCCATCTTCTCCATCATAACTTCTTGTTTGAATTCTTCCATCAATTGCAACTTGACTTCCTTGTGTTAAATAATTTTTAACATTTTCTGCTTGTTTTCTCCATACAACGATATTTATAAAATCTGCTTCTCTTTCACCAGATTGATTAGTAAATGGTCTATTTACCGCTAAAGAAAAAGTAGCAACTGCAACATTCGATCCTGTATATCTCAATTCTGGATCTCTTGTTAGACGACCAATTAAAAATACTTTATTCATATTAACCTCTTTTCTTAGTCTTCTACTTTTATTACTAGATGACGTATAACGTTTTCATTGATTTTTGCAATACGATCAAATTCATTTATTGCATCTGAATTAGCATCAGCTTCTACTACATATAAGAAATAGTATCCTGTTTTAAATTTTTGGATTTCATAAGCTAATTCTCTTTGTCCCATCTTTTTCTCTTCTAAAATCTTAGCAGCTTTATCTGTAAGAACTTTTTTCATTTCTTCTGCTACCTTATTGATTTCAGTTTCTTCTAAATCTGGTTTTACAATAAACATAACTTCATACTTTCTCATGTTTACACCTCCTTTTGGACTTTCGGCCTTATTTAAAAGGCAAGGAGTACCTAAATACTCGTTAGTAGTATAACAAAATTAATTAAATTTGTCTATATTTTTCTTATTCTTTACAAGATTTTATGAATGCTTCTAATAATTTATGTTGAATTTTATCATCTAACATTCTCTCTGGATGCCATTGTACTCCTATATTAAATCTATTATTTTTGTATTGTACAGCTTCTATTAATCCATCTTCACTATATCCAACTACATCATAAACTGGTGATGATAAAACGTGGTAATTATGTAGACTGTTTACTTTTATTGTCTCTTGGCCCATTATTTCATATAATTTTGAGTTTTTTTCTATTGTAACTTCATGGGCATATATCATATCTTTATTGGCGTGATTTATTCCTTGTTCATTATTTCTTTCAGTTTCAAATTTTATTGAACCATCGTTATTTGTTAAACCATAATTAGCCATTGTCTGCATACCTAAACATATTCCAAGTATGGGTTTATCATTTGTTACACAGTAATCAATTATATAGTGATCATATTCAAATCTTTTAAAGCCTCCTGGAGAAAGAATTCCATCACATAAATCTAATTGTTGTTTTAACATTTTCTTTTCTTCTTCCGTTAGTGGCTCGTTTTCACTCAATTTTTGATTATAATAATCTGTATCTTGTGGTGGTAGAATTAATATTGGATTGCCACCTAATTTAATTATTGCCTTACGGTAATATTCCATCGTTACTATTAATGGTATGTCGCCTTTTATAGAACAACGTCCTACTATACCTATTATTGGTCTACACATTAAATCTGAATTGGCAAATATCACCATCTTGCATTAAGTAATCTTTGCCTTCCAATCTAGCACGCCCTGCTTCTCTAACTTTTAATTCACTACCACATGATATTAAATCTTCATAACTTATTACTTCTGCTTTTATAAATCCTTTTTCAAAATCCGTATGGATAATACCTGCACATTGTTTAGCATTCATGCCATCGTGAAATGTCCAAGCTCTTACTTCATCTTTTCCTACTGTAAAGTATGTTTTTAAACCTAGTAGTGAATATGTTGCTTTAATTAATTGATCTAAACCACTTTCTTCTACTCCTAACATTTCTAACATTTCTTTTTTCTCTTCATCTGTCATATCGCACAAATCTTCTTCTATCTTGGCACATATTTTTATTACTTTAGCATGTTCTTTTTGAGCGTATTCTTTTACTTGCTTTATATATTCATTATCTTCATTAGCAATATCATCTTCTTTAACATTTGCTAAATATATTATTGGTTTTAAAGTTAAAAAACTAAAGTTCTTAATAACATTTTTTTCTTCTTTGGTAAAATCTATATTTCTTAATGATACTCCTTTATCTAATGCATCTTTTGCCTTTTTTAGTATTTCATATTCTTGTAATGCTTCTTTGTCTCTATTGGTCTCAGCTTTTTTCTTTATTTTATCTATTCTATTATTAATTATTTCTAAATCCGCAATTGCTAATTCTAAATTTATTATTTCAATATCACGTATTGGATCTATGTGCCCTTCTACATGTATAATGTTTTCGTCATCAAAACATCTTACCACTTCACAAATAGCATCTACTTCTCTAATATGAGATAAAAACTTATTTCCTAAACCTTCTCCATTAGATGCACCTTTTACTAATCCTGCAATGTCAGTAAATTCAAAACTAGTTTTAATTGTTTTATTTGGTTCATACATTTCACTTAATTTATCTATTCTTTCATCCGGTACTGTTACTATTCCTACATTAGGATCTATTGTCGCAAATGGATAATTTGCCGCTAAAATCTTTTGTTTTGTTATAGCATTAAACAAAGTTGACTTTCCAACATTAGGTAGACCTACTATACCAGCTTTTAAACTCATATTAATCACTCCTTATTGCTCTTTATTCTAACATTTTATTATTGATAATACAATTATATTTTTCTTCTTTTAGATATATAATTTGGATTGTCTTTTACAAATTCAATTTTTCCTACATAATTATTTTTTTCATATTGTTCTTCATCTGGATAAAAGTTTGAAGAACTTAACATATCTATACTCTTTTTATTACTTGGCTCCACATCTGCCCGTAACTCTTTGATATTATAATTTTCAAATAAATAGCTACTAATTTCATCTATTGATGTTTTTCCTAATCCTAAACCTCTATATTCTTTTAATATAGAAAGTTCTATAAACGCAACATCCTTGCTTAATGGTGATAAATATGTATATCCAATTGGTTTGTTTTTTAATTCAATTACATAAGCGCTTGCAAAACTAAAATTTTCATTATTTGATGAGGATATTAATCTATCTTTTATTGAATTTATATATTTAGATTTTGATACTCCATTATCTAATTCTCTTAATAATTCACCGTGTTTACTTGAATCATATCTAACAAGTTCCAGTGTATCTAATTTAACTTTCATATTTTCCTCTTTTCATAATAAAATAAGTATCTAAATACTTATTTTTATAGTGTTGAATATATACCTACTCCTAATGGTAAGCCAATTAAATACCAACCAATTATCAATACTATCCATACTAAAGATATTATTGCAAAATATGGTGCTACATATTTTAAGGCTTTTCCTATACCAATCGGTTTTTCTTTTTTATCGTTATATATGTTTAAATATCCAATGAATATTACAAAAGATGCTAGAAGAGGTGTGAAACCATTAGTCATAGAATCAGCAGCTCTAAACATAAATTGAGCAAATTGTGGTGATATATTGCTTTGCATTAACATTGGTACCATTACAGGTGAAAGTATCTGCCATTTTGCAGCTGGTGAAGTTAAGAATAGATTACTAATCGCAATAACTAATATACATAGTATTATTAATGGTATTCCTGAAAAATTTAAAGATTCAACTAAATTAGCTCCCCAACCAGTTATAACTGTACCAATATTAGTTTTTCTAAAAAGCGCAATAAATTGTGACGCCACAAACATAAGTAATATTAACTCTCCGATATTAGACATGTATTTTGTATATCCTTTAACAATATCCTTATCACTCTTTATTGTCTTAGCTCCTATTCCATAGGCTATTCCTGCACAAATAAATAAGATTGCAATCATAAAAGTGAATCCATCTTGGAAATATGAATTTTCTCCAAATAATTGATTTACATAAGTTGTTTCTTTTAAATCAAGTAACATTCCAGACCATGGTAAATTTGGAATTAACATATATATAAATAAAAGAATAATTATAATTGAAACAATTAAAGCATTTCTTAAACCTTTTTTTTCGTTTTTTTCGCGAGAAATTTTGTTTTGTTCATAGTTTTCAACTTCTTGTTTACTTATTACTCCTATTTCTTGTGTTTTAATAAGTTCTGAAGTGACAGTATATTTTCCTAATCTTTTAATAACTATTTTTTCTATTATAATGGTTCCCACGATAGATAAAACAACTGAAGCGACTATCATTATTATTAAATTTGAAGCTAATCCAACATGATAAGCTGAATCAATAAGATGAGCAGATGCTTCTGTTATAGGATTCAGTACAATTTCCATTGATCCTACAAAAATAGTCGTACCATATCCAAAGGCAACTCCAGAAAATGCAGCAATTATACCAGCAATAGGATTTCTTCCTTTATACAGAAATAAAAGTGCTCCTATTGGAATTAATATAGCAAAACCAACTTCATTTATTAAGCTAGATATAGTAGAAATAAAAATTAATAAAAATGTTAATACCCAGCCATCTAGTTTTAATAATTTTTTTCTAATAATTGTATCTAAAAGTCCTGTTGATTCTGCTATACCAACACCTAAAAGCGATATTAAAAGCATACTTAAAGGTGTGAAACTAATAAAATTTACCGCTGCATTACTAATAAAATAACTTAGACCATCATAATTTAATAAGCTTTCTACTGTAACTAATGTTTTTTCTAATATTTGTGTGTTTTTTCCAACTATACTATAAGTAGATTGCATTTCAAAAAAAGAAAAAATACCACTTAATATAAAAGTAAGAATTATTAATATTATATATGTCGTAATTGGATGTAAGGAAAATTTCTTTAATTTTAATTTTTTCTTTTTCATAAATACCTCGCTATTCTACTACTTTTTTTAGTTTTTTATTAAATTCTATTCTAGGCATCATTATTGTTCTACCACAATTTAGACATTTTATTTTTATATCAGCACCTGTTCTAACAATTTCCCAATTGTTTGTACCACATGGATGTTGTTTTTTCATAATTACTTTTGTTCCCACTTGATAATTATTATTCATTTTATCCCTACTCATAATTTATATTTAAGATTTCTAATATTCTATTTAAATCTTCTTGATTAGAAAAACTAATATTTACTTTGTTATTTTTTATTTTAACTTTTGTTCCTAGCTTATCACATAAAAACTCTTCTATTGGTTTATATGTATAATCTACTGTTTTATGTGTTTTTATTGTATTTTTTTTCTGATATAAATCGTTTGAAGTTATTTCTTCTACTTGTCTAACACTTAATTTTTCTTCAACTATTTTATTTGCTAAATTAATTATTTCTTCATTTGAACTCATTTTACTTAAGGCTCTAGCATGACCCATAGTAATTTGATTAGTCATTATCAAATCTTTTACTTCTTCTGGTAAAGTTAGTAATCCTAGCATATTTGTAATATGACTTCTGCTTTTACCTAAGTGATGCGCTAATTCTTCTTGAGTTAAATTTAAGTTTTCTTGTAATTTTTTATAAGCGGTTGCTTCTTCTATAGAATTTAAATTTTCCCTTTGAAGATTCTCTAATAATGCAATTTCCATCATATCTTTATCACTAAAATCTCTAATTATGGCAGGTATTGTTTTTGCTCCTGCTAATTTAGATGCTTTTACACGACGTTCACCAGCAATTATTTCATAACCTTTTATACTTTTTTTAACTATAATTGGTTGAAATACTCCGTGTTCTTTTATAGAATTTGCTAATTCATTTAAAGCATCTTCATCAAAGTATTTTCTAGGTTGATAAGGATTGCTTCTCAACTCGTCTAACGATATTTCTACTATTTCATCTTTTGATGTTTGTTCTATAATTTTATTTTCTAATTTATCATAATCTAGTGGTTCATTATTAAATAGTTCTTCTAAACCACGTCCTAAGGCTCTTCTTTTAGTTTCCATTTCTTTCTATTACCTCCTTAGCTAAATTTAAGTATGCTTCACTACCTCTACTTTTTGGATCATAAGCAATAATTGGTTTACCATGTGATGGAGCTTCTGATAATCTTATTAATCTAGGAATAATCGTATTATAAACTTTCTCTCTAAAATATTTTCTAATTTCTTCAACAATTTCTAATCCTAAATTTGTTCTAGAATCAAGCATAGTTAAAAGAACCCCTTCTATTTCTAATTCTGGATTTAAATTTTTTTGAGCTAATATGATTGTATTTAATAATTGTGTAATACCTTCTAGAGCATAAAATTCACATTGTACCGGAATAATAACTGAATTAGATGCAGTTAAAGCATTGGTTGTAATAAGACCTAATGATGGAGGACAGTCTATTATTATAAAATCAAATTCTTTTTCTATTAAAGATAAATGTTTTTTTAATTGACCCCTTCTATCAAAATCTTGTTCTGTTTTACTTTTTTCTAATAATTCTATATCTATTCCTGCTAAATTTATTGTTGATGGCAATAAATATAAATTTTTATATTTTGTTTTAATCATTGCCTCTTTTATTTCTATATCATTAGATAAAACATCATAAACACTTTTGTTTATTTCTCCTTTATTTATTCCTACACCAGTTGTAGCATTACCTTGCGGATCTAAATCTATTAATAAAACTTTTTTTCCAAGTAAAGCTAGTGAGGATGATAAATTAATACTTGTAGTTGTTTTTCCTACTCCACCTTTTTGATTTACTAAAGATATTATTTTTCCCATACATACTCACCTTTTTCTTTTATATATTTATTTTAACAAAAAAACTATTCTTTTTAAACAAGAAGTTATATTTTTTGAAAAAAAAAGTAGTTATCTACTTTTTATTCGCTTTTATTTATTCTGATTATTATTTGATAAGTTTCTCCAAAATCCATTCCTTCACTATCTATTTCAATTCCAGATTTTTTCAATTCTTCTATCACATTTTGAACTTTTTGTACTGCTTCATCTTTAGTTGGTTTTTTATCATTTATTTCTAATTGTTCTATATCAGAATTTATTTTTTCTTCTTGATTATCAGCATCATCTGAAACATCTAATATTTCGTTCGTTTCTTTAATTTCTTCTTTAGAAGATTCAAATGTTGGTTGAATAGATTCTAATTGATTTTCTATTTTATTATTTATTGCATCAATATTTTCTGTTTCTTTATTAAAATCTGGAACAAATTTAAAATCATCTTTTGCTTCTTTTGAATCATTTTCAGGAGTAAGTTTAATTAGTTTGTCTAAATCAACTATTGGTTCTTCTACTTTATTGATATCCTTACTTCTATTTCTTAATTCTTCTAAATCAGGAGTTGTTACTGCATCATAATTATTATCAGAGTTTATATTTAATAGTTTATCAATTGTCTCTATTGGTCTTTCTGCTTCATATTTAGTAACTGAGTCTTCCTTCTTTTCCTCTTTTGTTAATAAAGATTCTGTAGGAGATTCTAAACCTGGTAAAGGCGTTGATTTATTTTTTGATTTTATTTCTTCATCTAATTCTCTTACTGTCATTCTTGTATTTATTATTTTGTGAAGCATATCTATCTGATCATTTTCATTTTCTAAATTTAATAAACTTCTGGCATGACGTTCTGAAATTTTTTCTTTTAATAATGCATCTTGGACTTCATCTGGCAAAGTTAATAATCTCAATTTATTAGCTACTGCCGGTTGACTTTTTCCCATAGTTTTTGCTAATTCATATTGAGTCATTTGATCTAAATCCAAAATTTTTTGATATGTTCTTGCTTCTTCTATTGCACTTAAATTCTTTCTTTGTAAATTTTCTAATAAAGCAACCTTTGAAGATTCTTTATCATCTAAATTTCTAATTATAGCTGGAATTTTAGTAAGTCCTGCCATAGCAGAGGCTTTATATCTTCTTTCTCCTGCAATAATTTCATATTTGTCACCAATTTTTCTAACTATGATTGGTTGTATAACACCATGTTCTTTTATTGATGCTGCAAGTTCTTTTAAGGCATTTTCATCAAAGCGTTCTCTTGGTTGGAATCTATTTGGAATAATATCATCTAAATATAAAGATACTACTTCTTTTGCTGAACTATCTGTATCAAAATTTGGTGTAGCGTCATTTAATTTTTCATTATCCATGTATCATCCCTACCTTTTCCTTTTTATCCTATTCTTTTTAAATTATAACTTATTTTTTTAAATATGACAATATTTTTTTATATAAATCAAAAAAGTCAATATTATTTTGACTATTTTTAATTATTAAATATTACCAGTGTTCCCTAGTTTGACAGTTGTTGGTAAAAAATCTCCTCTAGATATTGAAAAATCTAGT
>JBJEXX010000080.1:0-36724 GCA_051886215.1 Bacilli bacterium
ACGTTGACTGTCCAGGACATGCTGATTATGTTAAAAACATGATTACAGGTGCTGCACAAATGGATGGAGCTATCTTAGTTATAGCTGCAACTGATGGACCTATGGCTCAAACTCGTGAACATATCTTACTTTCACGTCAAGTTGGAGTACCTAAAATGGTTGTATTCATGAACAAATGTGATATGGTTGATGATGAAGAATTATTAGAGTTAGTTGAAATGGAAATCCGTGATTTATTAAGTGAATATGGATTTGATGGAGACAACACTCCAATTATTCGTGGATCAGCATTAAAAGCTCTTGAAGGAGATGAAAAATATAAACAAGCTATCTATGATTTAATGGATGCTGTTGATGAATGGATTCCAACTCCAGAACGTGATAATACAAAACCATTCTTAATGAGTATTGAAGATGTATTTACAATCACTGGACGTGGAACAGTTGTTACAGGACGTGTTGAACGTGGACAATTAAAACTTAACGATGAAGTTGAAATTGTTGGTATTAAAGAAACTAAGAAAACAGTTGTTACTGGTATTGAAATGTTTAGAAAACAACTTGACTATGCTGAAGCAGGAGATAACGCTGGTGTATTATTACGTGGTATTTCTCGTGAAGAAGTTGAACGTGGACAAGTATTAGCTAAACCAGGTTCAGTTACACCACATAAAAAATTCAAAGGTGAAGTTTATGTTCTTAGCAAAGAAGAAGGTGGACGTCATACTCCATTCTTTGCAAACTATCGTCCTCAATTCTATTTCAGAACTACAGACGTTACAGGTGTAATTACATTACCTGAAGGTGTTGAAATGGTTATGCCAGGTGATAATATCAACATGACTGTTGAATTAATTCACCCAATCGCTATCGAAAAAGGTACTCAATTCTCTATCCGTGAAGGTGGACGTACAGTTGGTGCCGGTGTAGTTAGTGACATTATTGAATAATTAAATAAAAAAAGCTCATAAAGAGCTTTTTTGTTATAAATAAAGACAAGATTTTAATTGATCTTGTCTTTTACATTGGAATTAATTGGTTTTATATTAGAATACATATTATACATAAAATTATTTATTGTTAAATCAAATTCTCCTATATATTCAGCAATAGTTGAATTGTATCCTAGTTTCATTTCGTTTAAACCAGAATATTTGTTTTTTTCTTTGAATTCTCCAACAACACCATTTAGATTAACTATTTCATATTCTTCTTCAGTTGCGTTTTGTATTAAAACCCAACGTAGTAAATATAAAGGATTTAAGTCAGAATATTTTTTATCAAATCCATCTATTAATAAGTATGTTGTATTTTCATACTTTATTACATAAGCTCCACCTACAAGAAATCCATTAGGAAATTGTTTTAATAGTGATGTTGCTTTAACTAAATTATTTTTATATATATTTAATAATTTATCAGATTCCATTTTTTTATTTAATATTTTTCTAATATCTTTTTCAGCTCCATTTGGATTTTGAATTTTGTTTGCTAATATTTCATTATTTTCTAATTCTTGTTCGTAAGCATTTTTACTATTAATAACAAATTTTTCTGTATTTAATTTTGCACAATAAATTTCAAACATTCCTTCTTCATTAAATATTTCATAAAAATCTTTATAAAAAGCACTACCTTTATCATGTTTTGATTTAATAAATTTATATATTTCTTCAGTTGCACCATCTTGTTTTCTATATATTTCAATTCCACTTTTAATAGCTTTGTTTATTTTGTTTCTAGTATTTTTATTTAAATATTTATATTGTTCATCAATCGGGATATTTAATTTTACTATTGCTTCCCAACGTGGTTTGGCAGTTTCAAAAAATTTATTGGCACCTCTATATTTAAAGCCGATATCTTCTAATACCTTAATAGTATCATTTGCTTTAGGATTATATGCGACTATATTTCCTTCATTATCTCTTTCAGATATATATATTTGAGGATCTATTTTTAAAAATATAAATTTTTGTTTATATAGAAGATCTTTTAATTGTTGTACAAAATCTTTTAAAAGATTTGTATCATTGTAATCAATTAAAAATCCTCTTGGTGCATAAGCATATTTATATCCCATCATAACTTCTTTATATAGAATTAGAGATGCTGCAACTAGGGTGTCTGATTCATCAACAAATCCTATATAATTAGCATTAAAATCATATTTTTCTCTTAACTTTCCATAATAAGAAGATTGATAATAATTTTTATAATAATTATTTCTAGCGAATTTATCAAATTGTTTTTCTGTTAAGCTTACTATTTTCATATAATCCTCCTTTTATAATTGTAGCATGTTTTATAAAAAAAATAAATAAGTATTAATGTTGATAATATTGGTAATTATAAGAATGGTGGTTATATGAACATAAAAGATATAGTTGGTAGACAAATTTTAGATTCTAGAGGCAATCCTACTTTAGAAGTAGAAATTATTTTACAAAATGGTTTATCTGAGATTGCTAGTGTTCCTAGTGGTGCTTCTGTAGGTTCTAAAGAGGCTGTTGAGAAAAGAGATGTAAACAAAAACTACAATGGATTAGGTGTATTATCTTGTATTGTTATAATTAATGATGTTATTAAACATAATTTAATAGGAATAAATGTCTGTGATCAAAAAAAGATTGATAAAATATTACTTGATTTAGATAATACTTTTGATAAACATTTTTTAGGTGGTAATACTATTATGGCTATATCTTTATGTTGTTTTAAATTGGCAGCTAAAGTTAATAATAAAGAATTATATGAATATATTGGTGATGGTACTAATTTACCAATTATGTTTATGAATATTATAAATGGTGGTAAGCATACTAATAATAAATTAGCTTTTCAAGAATTTATGATTGTAACTTATAATAAAGATTTTGATGAACGATTACATATGGGAGTTGAAGTATATCAGAAATTAAAAAATATTATTGCAGCTCGTGGATATAGTACAGCAGTTGGTGATGAGGGTGGATTTGTTAATGGTATTTTTACTATTCGGGAAGCCTTAAATTTAATTATTTTGGCAACTAAAGAAGCTGGTTATATACTCGGTAGAGATGTTTTTATTGCGTTAGATATTGCCGCTAATAATATATATGATTCTAATAGTATGTATTATATTATAGAAGATAAAAAATATACTTCAATGGAACTTATAGAGTATTATCAAAGTTTAATAAAAAAATATCCGATTGTATCAATAGAAGATCCTTTTCATGAAAATGACTGGTCAGCTTATACACAATTTACAAATTTATTAGGTGATAAAATACAAATAGTAGGTGATGATTTATTTGTTACTAATAAAAATTTATTAATGCGTGGTATTAAATTAAATGCTTGTAATGCACTTATTATAAAACCAAATCAAATTGGAACAATTACGGAAATGTTAGAAACAATTGATTTAGCTAAAAAATACAATTATAGAATGATTATATCTCATAGAAGTGGTGAAACAGAAGAAACCTATATAAGTGATTTTTGCGTAGGATTAAATTTGAAAGAAATAAAAATTGGGGCTCCTTCTAGAGGAGAACGTATTTGTAAATATAATCGTCTTATTAGAATAAATGAGTCTGTAAAAAAATGTTAATCTAATTGCAATTTATTTTATTGTATGATAATATATATACATTGAATGGAGGAATTTATGGAAACTGTTCTTTTAATTATATCAATTTTATTAATTGCGATAGTTTTGTTACAAAGTAATAAAGCTGAGGGAGCTTCTCAAATCATTAGTGGTGGAGATGCTGATTTATTTGCTAAAAGAAAAGAAAGAGGAGTAGAACTTGCTATTACGAGAATAACTCTTGTATTAGGTATGGCTTTCTTTATCATTAGTTTAGTAATGGAATTTATGTAATTTGGGGCTTAAAAAAAAGCTCTTTTTATTTTATAATGATTATAAGGATGATGATAAAATGAAAGATAAAATAATTGAATTATTAAGAAATAGTGATCGTGCTTTAAATATACAAGAAATATATGATAGTCTTGGGTTTTCGACTGTAGAAGATATGAAAGCTCTTATGAAATGTTTAAAAGATATGGAAAAAGATTTAGATATTTATCATTCTAAAAAAGATAGATATATGTCTTTTGAAGATGGTCCATTAAAAAAAGGAATATTAAGAGCAAATAAAAAGGGATATGGATTTGTTGATGTTGAAGATCAAGAAGATGATATTTTTATACCTATAGATAATATAAATGGAGCAATAGATGGTGATACTGTTTTAGTTGAAATAACTTCACCTAAAAGTGATGAAAAAGAAGAAGGACGTATTTTAAAAATAGTAAAACGCGCTAATGATACATATGTAGGAGAGATTAATTTTAAAAATGATATAGGTTATATTACTTTAGATGATAAAAAGATTAATTTAGAAATAGAAGTACCTATAAGTAAAAGCATGAATACTGTTGATGGTCATAAAGTATTAGTAAAGGTAACTACTACTAAAAAAAATAAGTGTTTAGGGGAAGTTATAAAAGTTATTGGTCATAAAAATGATCCAGGAGTAGATATTTTATCAATAGTATATAAGTATAATATTGAAGATAGATTTCCAGATGATGTTATAGAACAATTAAAAACAATTCCCAATTCTGTTAGAGAAGAAGATAAAAAGGGAAGAGTAGATTTAACAAATGAAGTAATATTTACTATTGACGGAGATGATACAAAGGATATAGATGATGCGATATCTATTGAAAAACTTGATAATGGTAATTATAAATTAGGTGTTCATATTGCGGATGTTAGTTATTATGTTAAAGAAAATACACCTCTTGATAATGATGCAATGGAAAGAGGAACTAGTGTTTATTTAGTTGATCGTGTTATACCAATGCTCCCTCATGAGTTATCCAATGGAATTTGTTCATTAAATCCAAACGTTGAAAGATTAGCAATTTCTTGTGTTATGGAAATAGATAAGAGCGGACAAACAGTAGACTATAGTATATTTGAGAGTGTTATAAAGTCTCGTATTCAAATGACTTATAAAAAAGTAAATATGATATTATCAGATAAAGGTATTCCGGAAGGATATGAAGAATTTGTTGATAAGTTAAAATTAATGAAAGAATTAGCGGATATTTTAAGAAAAATGAAACATGATAGAGGTAGTATAGATTTTGATGTTGATGAAGCTAAAATATTAGTTGATGAAAAATGTCATCCTACTGAAATTGTTTTAAGAGAAAGAGATAATGGAGAAATGTTGATTGAAGACTTTATGATTGCCGCAAATGAATGTGTTGCGACTCATATCTATTTTATGCAATTGCCTTTTATCTATAGAGTTCATGAATATCCTGTAGAAGAAAAGATTAGAAGTTTCTTAGGATTTTTATCTTCATTAGGCTATAACTTACCTTTAGATATAAAAGATACTAAACCTAAGACTATTCAACAATTATTAGAGTTTTTAAAAGATAAAAAGGAATATAAAATTTTATCTAGTTTACTTCTTAGAAATATGCAAAAGGCAAAATATATTCCAGAAAATCTAGGACATTATGGTCTAGCTAGTAAATGTTACACTCATTTTACCTCTCCTATTAGAAGATATCCTGATACTACTGTACATAGATTACTTAGAACTTATTTATTTAATAAGCAATTAGATAGTAATACAATAAGTCATTGGGAAGAAAAACTTATTTATATTGGAGAACATTCATCAGAAAGAGAGAGAGCTTCTGTTGAATGTGAAAGAGATGTTGAATCTATGAAAATGGCAGAATATATGGAAGAGCATATTGGTGAAGAATTTGAAGGTATGATATCATCTGTTTTAGGCTTTGGTATGTTTGTAGAACTTGATAATTTAATAGAAGGTTTGGTACCAATAAAAGATATGAAAGGTTTTTGTCATTATGACGAAGAACGTATGACTTTAACTGGAAAAAAAAATCATATTGTCTATAGAATTGGTGATAGAGTCTTAGTTAAAGTTGTTAGAGCAAATAAAGAAGAAAGTGCAATTGATTTTGAAATAATAAAAAAATTATAGGTGTAATATGGAAATATTAAATAGAAAAGCTAAATATGATTATTTTATAGAAGAAGAATTTGAATGTGGAATAGAACTTCTAGGTACTGAAATAAAATCTATAAGAAGTGGTAATTGTAATTTAAAAGATTCTTACGCAATTATTAGAAATAATGAATTGTTTGCTCTAAATATTTTTATTTCTCATTATAAAGAAGGAAATATTTTTAATCATGATGAACGTCGTACTAGAAAGTTATTAATGCATAAAAATGAAATAAATAAATTGAGTCAAAAAGTAGAAAAGTTAGGTTATACTTTAATTCCTTTAAAGATATATTTTAAAAATAATAAAGCTAAATTATTATTAGGTCTTTGTAAAGGTAAAAAAGATTATGATAAAAGAGAAACTATTAAAGAAAGAGATTTGCAACGAGATGCTTTGAAGAATTTGAAAGGATATTAGTATTCTTTCTTTTTTTATTTATAAATGGTATACTTATTATGGTGATAATATGAAAGTAACAGTGAGAGATTTAAATTTAAATAATAAAAAGGTTTTAATAAGATGTGATTTTAATGTTCCTATAGTGAATGGAATTATTGAAGATGATACTAGAATAGTTAAAAGTTTAGAAACTATAAAATATGTTTTAAGTAAGAATGCAAAAGTAATATTATTATCTCATTTAGGGAGAGTTAAATGTGAAGAAGATAAGAAAAAATTAGATTTAGAAATTGTAAGTAAAAGATTAAGTGAATTATTAAATAAAGAAGTTATTTTTTCTTCTGTAACTAGGGGAGAAGAATTAGAACAAAAAGTTAATAATATGAATTATGGTGATATTTTACTAATACAGAATACTAGATATGAAGATTTAGATGGAAAGAAAGAAAGTTCCTGCGACGAAGAACTTAGTAAATATTGGGCTAGTTTAGGTGAGGTTTTTATAAATGATGCTTTTGGAACTATCCATAGAGCGCATGCATCAAATGTAGGTATAAGTAAATATTTAGAAAGTGGGATTGGTTTTCTTGTTGAAAATGAATTAAATAAATTAAGTGTACTTAATAGTCCTCTTCATGAATTTAATGTAATAATGGGTGGTGCTAAAGTAAGTGATAAAATTGGTGTAATAGAAAATCTTATAAATAAATGTGATCATCTTTTAATTGGTGGTGGTATGGCTTATACTTTTTTAAAAGCAAGAGGTATGAACATAGGAAATAGTTTATTAGATGAAGAAAATATTGAATTTTGTAAAAAAATGTTAGAACTTCATAAAGAAAAAATAATTTTACCTATTGATCATATTGTTTCAAAAGGTATAGATGATACCGAAGTTAAAATTAAAGACATAAGTGATATTAATAGTGATGAGATGGGATTAGATATTGGTCCTAAAACAATTTCTTTATTTAAAGATGTTTTAAAGATGAGCAAAACTATACTTTGGAATGGTCCTTTAGGATATAGTGAAGTATCTTATTATGAAAATGGAACTAAGGATGTTTTAAATTATATTGTAGATTTAAATGTAACAAGTATATTAGGCGGTGGTGATATAGTCGCAGCTTCTTCTAGGTACAATTTAAAAGATAAAGTCTTTCATGCATCAACTGGAGGAGGAGCTACACTTTGTTATTTAGAAGGAAAAGAATTACCAGGATTAAAATATATTAAAGATAAGGAGTTATAATTATGAGAATAGGTTTATTTACAGATACTTATCCTCCATATATAAATGGTGTTTCAACTAGTGTTTGTATGTTAAAAAAAGCTTTAGAAAAATTAGGACATCAAGTTTATGTAGTTACAGTTAATCCTGAAAATATGAAATATAAATTTGAAGAAAATGGAAAGGTTATTAGAATACCTGGGGTACCTATAGGAATATATGATTATAGATTAACTGGAGTATACCCTATTAAAGCTTTTAATAAAATAAAAAAATGGAAATTAGATATTATACATTCTCATACTGAGTTTGGTATAGGAACTTTTGCGAGAATTGTTGCGAATCAATTAAATATTCCTCTTGTTCATACTTATCATACTATGTATGAAGACCATGTTCATTATATTACACATGGGCACTTTAAAAGATCAAGTAAGGAAATAGTTAAATATTTAAGTTTGTTTTATTGTGATAAAACTGCAACAGAGTTAATAGTTCCTACTAAAAAAACTTATGATTTATTTAAAGAAAAATATAAGGTAGATAGAAATATTTATATAGTGCCTACTGGTATAGATATTGAACGTTTCTATAAAGAAAATGTAGATATGAAGAAAGTTCAAAAATTAAGAAAGCAATTAAATTTTGAAAAAGATGATTTTATTATTTCTTATATTGGTAGATTAGGTGCAGAAAAAAGTATAGATTTTTTAATTGAAGTATTAAAAGATATTTATAAAAAATATAAAAATGTAAAATTATTAATTGTAGGAGATGGACCTGATAAAGAAAAATTAGATAAATTGATTGATAAATATAAGTTGGATGGGCAAGTGGTTTTTACTGGTAAAGTTCCTTGGGAAGAAGTTCCTTTGTATTATCATTTGGGTAATGTATTTATGACAGCATCTCGTTCTGAAACACAAGGGCTTACTGTAATAGAAGCTATGGCCGCAGGAGATGTACCAGTTTGTATAAATGATGAAAGTTTTACTAATGTTGTAATAGATGATTTAAATGGTAAAATATTTAAAGATAAAAAGGAATGTGTAAGAATATTATCAGAACTTATAAATGATAAACCAGCTTTAAAGAGATTGAGTAATCAGGCTAGAATTAATGCAGAACGTCATAGTAGTAAGTACTATGCTGAAAGTGTTTTAGACGTATATAGATTAGCTATTCAAAATAAAAAGGGAAGATTTGGATGGGTATCTGATATTTATAGGAAAGTGAGTCATAAAAAATGAAATTGTTAGTTTTGAATCACAAAATGAATATTGAATATAGCGTTTTGGATAATTATATAGATGAATTAAGTAATATAAAAAACAATAATATTAAATTAGTGGTTTGTCCTAGTGATATTTATTTGTTGAAGTTTAAAGAAAAAGGCTTTACTATTGGTGGACAAAATGTATCATTTGATAAAAAAGGCAATTATACTGGTGAAGTATCAGCTGAACAATTAAAATCAATAGGTGCAGATTATTGTATTGTAGGTCACTCTGAAAGACGAAAATATTTTGATGAAGACGATAATACTATAAATAGAAAAATAAAATTATTATTAGATAATGATATAGATCCAATTTTATGTGTAGGAGAGACTTTAGAACAAAAAAATTCAGGAGTGACAAAGCAAATAATTGTGGATCAAATCGCGAAAGCTTTAGACGGAGTAAGAAAAGATAAAATAGAAAATGTAATTATTGCTTATGAACCTGTTTGGTCTATAGGTAGTGGTATGATTCCTACTATTGATGAACTTCAAAATATTATTTTATTTATAAAAGATTCTTTAAAAAAAGTTGATTGTAATATAAAGGTTTTATATGGAGGAAGTGTTAACGAAGAAAATATAAGTTATTTAAATAATATAGATAAATTAGATGGTTTTTTATTAGGTAGTGTTAGTTTAGATACAAAAAGAATGAGTAATTTGACATATAAGTTGTAAAATAGTGTTAATTCGACAAAACTTGTCATTATTTACTCTTTTTTAATGTCTAAATATATTATATAATGTAAGAGCGTGGTAGTAATGAAAGGAGAAAATATGAAAAATTCAACAAGATTACTTGTTATTGATGATAACAAGGAACTAGTAGTAATGATCGAGAAGTATTTTAAAGATCACGCAGTAAATATGGAGGTCGTTTTAAAAGCTTATGATGGAGAGGAGGGTATCTCTTTAATTAAGAATAATAAAAATGACTATGATGTAATATTATTAGATGTATTATTGCCTAAGAAGGATGGAATTAGACTTCTAGAAGAAATGAAAGAAGCAGGAATTGATAAAAAGGTAATTGTTTTAGCTTCTTATAATACACCAGACTTGATGAGAAAGGCTTCAGAGTTTAATATCAATTACTTTATGCTAAAACCATTTGATATGAAAGATTTGGAAAACAGAGTAGCGGATTGCGTAAAAGGTAGAACAACTAATGTGGTGGATGAGGATAGAAATAGATTAGAAATTTCTATAACTAAAACTTTGCATGAGTTAGGAGTTCCATCTCATATTAAAGGTTATCAATATATAAGAGAGGGTATCGCGACAATATATGATCATCCTGAAGTTATTGGTGGAATAACTAAAGAGTTATATCCAAAAATTGCTTCTAAGTTTTCCACTACTGTATCTCGTGTAGAAAGAGCAATTCGTCATGCGATTGAAGTTAGTTGGAATAGAGGAAATTGGGATCTTATGGAAGAGATATTTGGCCATAGTGTAGATATAGATAAAGCAAAACCTACTAATAGTGAATTTATAGTAACTATTGCGGATAAGATGAAACTTGAATTTAAACAAACTTTAAGATAAATTTGATTAACTAGATAAGTAATATTATCTAGTTTTTTTAATAATTGTGTATTATTTGACTTTTTTTTTAATATATTTTATACTTTTATTAGAATAATAGTAAGGAGGAAGCAAATAATGGAACGAAAAATAAATGATTTCTTGAAAAAATGGAAAAGAGACATTTCTAGGAAACCACTTTTAATATATGGAAATAAACAAGTTGGTAAAACTTATAGTGTATTAGAATTCGGTCGAGAAAATTATAAAAATATTGTTTATTTTAATAGTGAAAATTATTTAGAATTAATTAAGATATTTAAAACAGAAACTACTTCAGATAAAATTATATTTAAATTATCTTTATTATCTGGAGAAAAGATAATGAAGAACGATACTTTACTTGTAATAGATAATGTTAATAATAATGATATAGTAAAAGGTATTAAGTTGTTTTCTCGTGAGAATCCAAATTATCATATTATTATGATTACTTCTTTAAAAGCTAATTTAGCTAGATTTAAAGGAGAGGAATTACAATTTAAACAAATGTTTCCTATGGATTTTGAAGAATACTTAATGGCAACTGATAATAAACAATTAATTGAATTTATAAAAGAATCTTATAATACTGATAAACCAATGCCTTTTCATACTTTGGCTATGGATTTATATAATGAATATTTAATGATTGGTGGAATGCCAGAAGTAGTTAAAGCAAGTATTGATGGAGAAGATGAAATTATTATAAAGAGTATTCAAAGTAAAATAAGAGATACTTATTTTAAAGATTTCTGTAGGATGAAAAATTTAATTGATATCCCTAGAAATATTGAAGTTATGTATAGTGTTCCATATCAATTATTAAAAGATAATAAAAAATTTCAATATGGTTTAATAGGTCAAGGAAAAAGAAGTAAAGAATATGAATCTAGTATAGCGTATCTTTCTGTTAATAACTTATTTTATAAAGTACATAGAATTAGCGAAGCTAAACTTCCTCTTAGTTCTTGTAAAGATAAAGATAGTTTTAAATTGTATTATAATGATAATGGACTTTTATTTAATAGTTTAAATATTAGTAAAATAAGATTTTTAACAACACAAAAATTGAAAGATTTACTTTATGAGAATGCAATTGCGATAACATTAAGTCAAAATTCTAATCCTTATTATTATCAATCTGAAGGAAAAGCTGAACTTAGTTTTGTAATTCAAAGTAGAACTGGTAGTATAATACCTATAGAGTTAGTGAATAGAAATTTATCAAAATCCAAATCTTTAGGTTTATTTATGAAAAAATATGGTACTTTAGAAGCTATAAGAGTAACAGAAGATAATTTTAGCAAGAAAAAAAATATTAAATATATTCCTGTTTATGCGACTTTTTGTTTAAACTAATATTAATTTATGTTAAAGCTATTTTAGCTTTTTCTTTTTATTGACTAACACGAACATATGTTATATAATTTTATTGGTGATATTATGGATAAAAAAATTATTTTTCATATAGATGTTAATAATGCTTTTTTATCTTGGACGGCAGTTGATCTCTTAAATAAAGGTTATAAAAAAGATATTAGGAAAATACCTTCTATTATTGGTGGTGATGAAGAAAAACGTCATGGTATAGTGCTTGCCAAAAGTCCTGTTGCTAAAAAGTATGGAATAGTAACTGCGGAAACTATTTATAATGCTAAAAAGAAGTGTCCGTCTTTAGAGATATTTCCACCAGATTATGAAATGTATAGTCAAAAGAGTAGAGAACTTTTTGAATTTTTAGGAACTTTTACACCAGATATGAAACAGTTTTCTATAGATGAAGCTTTTTTGGATATGTCTAATATGGATTACATTTATAAAGATATAGTAGAGCTTGCTTATAATATAAAAGATGAAGTAAAGAAAAGATTTGGCTTTACTGTAAATATTGGAATTGGTAATAATAATTTGTGTGCCAAAATGGCAAGTGATTTTGAAAAACCAGATAAGGTTCATACGTTGTTTTCTTATGAAATAGAATCTAAGATGTGGCCTCTTCCAGTTAATGATTTATTGTTTGTTGGTAAAAATAGTGTGAAAAAGTTAAATGAGTTAGGAATTTTTACTATTGGTGAATTAGCTCATACAGAAGAAAAAGTTTTAAGACCACATTTTAAAAATATGTCTATAGATTTAATAAATAGAGCTAATGGAATAGAAATAAGTAATATTAGAGATAAGGGGTCAGATAATAAAAGTATTAGTGTTTCTAGAACTTTGCCTAAGGATATTATTGATAAGAAAAAATTAAAGGAAATATTATTAGAAGAAGCAGATGAAGTTGGTAGAGCACTTAGAAAACAAGGATGTTTTGCTAAGACAATTGCGGTAACTTTTCGTAATAGTAACTTTTTTGATTATTCTCATCAGGACACTTTAGATCAAGAAATAAATTCGACTATTGATATATATAATAACGCTGTAAGAATATTTGAAGTTGCTTGGAGACATGATTATATTAGAAATATAGGAATTCGCTTAGATAAATTAGGTGAAAAATCTTCTGTTCAGCTAGATTTGTTTTCTGGAGATAAAAAAGTAAAAGATAACAAAGTGCAAGATGTATTAGATAAAATTAATGATAAATTTGGTGATACTTGTGTAACTATTGCTAGTTTAAAAAATAAAAAATAAAAACTAGCTTTTTTTTCACTTTTGTGGTATAATGTTAGCGATTGGGGGATTGGCTATGGAAAATTTTAATATTATTTTAGATAATTTTAGTGAAGACGAATTATTTTGTTTAAATTCAAAAAATACAGATAATTTGTTTTTGGATTTTTGTAAGGGATTTAGTATAAAAAAATTATCTATAAAATATAATTTGCCAATAGACGTTTTAAATAAAATATATAGAGATAATTTGGTTTTTATAAATAAGAATAGAACAATAGATTATTTAGATGTAATTATAGATTATAATTCTGGAGTTTCTGTTAAAGAAATAGCGAATAATTTGAACGTAAATGTTAGATTAATAGAGGACATAGTAAATAAGAATAATGTTAATGCCATTATTAATAAAAAACTTTCTAAGATAGTTAAACCTTTTAAGTTGGAATCAAATAATAATTTATTTAAACTAATAAGTGATTTATATCAATGTGGAAGTTCAATTAGTTATATGGAAAAAAATTATGGGATATCTTCATCTGCTTCATATTATGGTTCTTTAGAAGTTTCTTCATCTAATAAAATAACAAATAGTAAAGATTTGGCTATTTATCAGTATATTATAAGTGAGGCTTATGATAACTCTATTATAAATAATGAAAATTTAAATATTCTTTTTAATATGTCAAAAGAAGAAGTTGATAATTTAAGGACAACTAGTAAAAGCTTTAATGATTTTGTAAATAATAAGCTATATCAAATATATTATACTCCTTCATTACTATATGGTATTAACTTTACTGATGATGATATAAAAGTTAAGGCAGAACAATTTATAAATAGAAGATATGGAGAAGAAATAGTTTCTTTAAAGAAAAAGAATAGATTTAATCAAGTAAATATAGATAATTTAGAAAAAGCAAAAACAATGGCCCTAAGTACTGAAAGTATACCAGAAAGAATAAAATATATAGAAGAAAGATATGACAAATTATTAGAAAAGTTGCAATCGTCAAATTCTAATGTTTTACAAAACATCAAACAAAAAGCAAAATTGTATTATGAAACTAAAAGTAGAATATAATTAAATAAATATAATAAAAAGGTAAGATTTAATAAAAAAATGAAAAAAAAGCTTGCCTTTATTTTTATGTTATGTTAGAATTATCTGTGTGTGACTGCTTAGATGTGCGAGGTTGCCGATACACCAGGTTAAGTTGGTGTAAAAGATATCGGGTTTTTGCGCGGAGCAAGTCTATACGAGATATAGACGAAGGGAGGACTTAACAATGTCAAATGAAAAGGTTCGTATCAAGTTAAAAGCTTACGATCATAGAATCCTTGATAATGCAGCAGTAAGAATAGTTGAGACTGTTAAGAGATCAGGAGGAATAATTAGTGGACCAGTACCACTACCAACTGAAATTCAAAAGTATACTATTTTAAGAGCTGTTCACAAATACAAAGATTCACGTGAGCAATTTGAAATGCGTACACATAAGAGATTAATTGATATTAAAAATCCAAGTAAGGAAACAATGGATGCATTAAAGCATTTAGAAATTCCAAGTGGAGTAAGTATCGAAATTAAATTATAATAGGAGGAAAATATGAAAGGAATCTTAGGTACAAAAGTTGGAATGACTCAGGTTTTTGCTAAGAACGGAAAATTAATTCCTGTTACTGTTATATCAGTAGAACCTAATGTAGTTACTCAAATCAAAACTGTTGAAAAAGATGGTTATGATGCAATTCAATTAGGTGCTGTTACAGTAAAAGAAAAACATAGTAACAAACCAAAAAAAGGTCATACAGACAAAGCAAACACGGAGCCTAAGCGCTTCTTGAGAGAAATTAGGGGAGTAAACACAAGTGATTATACTTTAGGTCAAGTTATATCAGCTGACATATTCAAAGAAGGAGAAGTTGTTGATGTAACTGGAACTAGTAAAGGAAAAGGTTACCAAGGTGTAATCAAACGTTGGAATCAATCTCGTGGTCCTATGGGACATGGTTCTCAATACCATAGAGGAGTTGGTTCATTAGGTACAATGTTACCAATGCACGTATTAAAAGGTAAGAAAATGCCTGGACATATGGGTGCAGAAACTACAACTGTTCAAAACTTAGAAATAGTTGCAGTTGATTTAGAAGAGAATGTTATTTTAGTTAAAGGTAATGTTCCAGGTCCAAAGAAATCTTTAGTTATCATCAAAACTTCAGTTAAAAAAGGAGAAAAAATTAATCCTGCAGAAGAATTAATTACTTATGTAGTTGAAACTCCTGTAGAAGAAACAGTAGAAACTACTGAAGAAGCTCCAGTTGAGACTGAGGAAAAAGTTGCTGAAGAATAATCATCACTTTATTGACTTTGGAAAATTTGATTAGTGATGAAAGGAGGAATTAAAGATGAAAAAAGTAGATCTTTTAAATTTAAAAGGTGAGAAACTTAAGGACATTAAACTAAATGAAGATATATTTGGAATTGAACCTAACGATAAAGTTTTATATGATGCAATAATTTTAGCAAGAGCATCTTTAAGACAAGGTACTCATAGTACTAAAAATCGTAGTGAAGTAAGCGGTGGTGGAAGAAAACCATGGCGTCAAAAAGGAACAGGACATGCAAGACAAGGATCTATCCGTGCTGTTCAATGGGTAGGTGGAGGAAGATATGGTACTCCAGTTCCTAGAGATTATAGTAAAAAACAAAATCGTAAAGAAAGAAGATTAGCTTTAAAGAGTGCGTTAGCTGAAAAAGTAAATGAAAAAGCATTAGTTGTTTTAGAAAATATTACTTTAGCTACTCCAAAGACTAAGGATATGATTTCTTTACTAGAAACTTTAAAACTAAATGATAAAAAAGTTTTATTAGTAGTTGATGAGTTAGATGAAAACGTTATTTTAGCTTCAAGAAATTTACAAAATATTGCATTAATTGAAGCAGAAGAAATCAACGTATTAGATTTAGTTATGGCAGATGTAGTATTGACTACAGAAAAGGCTATAAATAAAATTGAGGAGGTGCTAATATAATATGGATACTAAGTATTTAGAAATAATTAAAGCACCAGTTATAACTGAAAAAAGCGGAAATATTGCTAGTAGTGGAAACAAATTTGTTTTTAAAGTTGACTCTAGAGCAAGTAAAACTGAAATCAAGTTAGCAATAGAAAAGATTTTTAAAGTAAATGTTACATCAATCCGTACTATTAATGTTAAACCTAAGAAAAAGAGAGTTGGACGTTATTATGGATTAACAAATCGTACAAAGAAAGCAATTGTGACTCTAAAAGATGGTCAGACAATTGATCTTGGTTAAAAGGAGGGTAAATCATGGCAATAAGAAATTATAAACCTACTACTCCAGGCCGTAGGAAAATGAGTACTTTAATTAATGATGCGATTACAAAATTTACTCCAGAAAAAAGTTTATTAGCTAAAGTAAAGAAAAATGGTGGTCGTAATAATCAAGGTAGAATAACTGTAAGACATCAAGGTGGAGGAGCTAAAAGAAAATACAGAATTATTGATTTTAAAAGAGATAAAAGAGATATCGTTGGTACTGTTGTTGGTATCGAATATGATCCAAATAGAACAGCAAATATTGCATTAATCGCATATGCTGATGGTGAAAAAAGATATATCTTAGCTCCAAAAGGTTTAACTGATGGAATGAAAGTTATGGCTGGAGAAAAAGCTGATATTAAAGTTGGATGTAGTTTACCTATTATGAATATTCCAGTAGGTACTATGATACATAATATTGAACTTCGCCCAGGTAAAGGTGGAGAACTTGCTAGAAGTGCAGGAGCTTCTGCTCAAATTCTTGGACGTGAAGGTAAATATGTAATGATAAGATTATCAAGTGGAGAACAAAGAAAAGTTTTAGGAACTTGCTACGCTACAATTGGTGAAGTTGGTAATGAAGATTATTCTTTAGTAAATCTTGGTAAAGCAGGTCGTAAACGTCATATGGGTATTAGACCTACAGTACGTGGTTCTGTTATGAACCCTAATGATCACCCACATGGTGGTGGTGAAGGACGTGCGCCAATCGGACGTAAAGGTCCAGTTACTCCTTGGGGTAAACCTGCTCTTGGATATAAGACACGTAAAAAGAAAAATTCTGATAAATTAATCGTACGTCGTCGTAATGGTAAATAGAAAGGAGAAAATTAAATGGCAAGAAGTTTAAAAAAAGGACCTTATGTATTTGAAAGATTACTAAAGAAAGTAAAAGAATTAAATGCATCTGGTAAAAAAGAAGTTATTAAAACATGGTCACGCCGTTCAACAATTTATCCTGATTTTATTGGACACACATTTGCGGTTCATAATGGTAGAGAATTTATTCCTGTATATGTAACTGAAGATATGGTTGGACATAAACTTGGAGAATTCGCATTAACTCGTAAATTCGGTGGACATGGCGATAACAAGAAATAAGAGTAATGACTAGGAGGGAAAAGTATGGAAGCAAAAGCAATCGCTAAAATGCTTAGAGTATCACCTATTAAAGCTAGATTAACAATAGATTTAATTCGTGGTAAAAATGTAAATGAAGCATTAACCATATTAAGTAATATGAATAATAAATCTTCAAGACTTGTTAAAAAAGTTTTGGATTCTGCTATTGCTAATGCCGTTAACAATAATAAAGCTGATATGAATACTTTATATGTTAAGGAAGCAAGAGTAGACGCTGGTCCTGTTATGAAGAGAGTTATGATTGATTCTCGTTCACATACAGGTCATAACGATAAGAGAACTAGTCACATCGTTATAGTTGTAGCTAGTAAATAATCTATAAGGAGGTTATCATGGGTCAAAAGGTTAGTCCAGTAGGACTTAGAATAGGAATCAATAAAGACTGGGAATCAAAATGGTATGCATCTAATAAAGACTTTAAAGAATATTTAGCTAAAGATATTAAAATCCGTGAATATTTTGATAAAAACTTAAAAGATGCAGGAATTGCAAAAGTCGAAATTGAAAGAAATAATAAAAGATGCGAAATTATCGTTCATACTTCTAAACCAGGTGTAATAATCGGACGTGGTGGAGAAGAAATAGAAAAATTGAAAAAAGCAATTTCTAAATTTATTGGTGAAAATGTTCAAATTTCAATTGTTGATATTAAAAAACCTGATTTAAATGCTCAATTAGTTGCTAATTCTATAGCAAATCAAATAACTAATCGTGCATCATTCAGAATGGCTCAAAAAAGAGCAATTAGAAATATTATGAAAGCTGGAGCTAAAGGAGTAAAAACTGTAGTTTCAGGACGCCTTGGTGGAGCTGAAATGGCTCGTAGCGAAGGTTATGAAGAAGGAATGATTCCTCGTCATACTTTAAGAGCTGATATTGATTACGCAACAGCTGAAGCTGATACTACTTATGGTAAGATTGGTGTTAAAGTATGGATTTACAAAGGAGAAATTCTTCCTTCAAAGAAAGCTAAAGGAGGTAATTAATATGTTAATTCCATCAAGAACTAAATATCGTCGTGTACATAGATTACCTTATGATGGCAAAGCTAAAGGTAATACAGAATTACATTTTGGTACATACGGATTAATGGCAAAAGAAGGAGCTTGGATTAAAGCTAATCAAATAGAAGCTGCTCGTATTGCCATGACTCGTTATATGAAACGTGGTGGAAAAGTATGGATTAATATTTTCCCACACTTACCTATTACTAGAAAACCACTTGAAACTCGTCAAGGTAAAGGTAAAGGTAATGTTGAATATTGGGTTGCAGTTGTAAAAGAAGGAAAAATAATGTTTGAAATTGCTGGTGTTACTGAAGAAGTAGCAAGAGAAGCATTAAGACTTGCTGCACACAAATTACCAATTAAAACAAAATTTGTAAAAAAAGAAGATGGTGGTGATATTAATGAAGGTTAATGAAATAAGAGATCTAACCACTGAAGAAATTCAAGCTAAAATAAAAGAATGCAAAGAAGAATTATTTAATTTACGTTTTCAACAAGCTACAGGTAATTTAGAAAAACCTTCTAGAATAAGAGATTTAAGACATACAGTTGCAAGATGCAAGACTGTTTTAAAAGAACGTGAGTTAGGAGAAAGGATGTAATTTATGAAGAATACAAGAGAATTAGTTGGTGTTGTTGTTAGTTCAACAAATGATAAAACAATAAGTGTAAAAGTTGAAACTTATAAAAAACATCCAAAATATGGTAAACGTGTTAAATATTCAAAAAAATATGCGGTGCATGATGAAACAAATAAAGCTAAAGTTGGAGATACAGTAAGAATAGTTGAAACTAAACCTATATCAAAAACTAAGCATTTCTATTTAAAAGAAATCGTAAAGGAAGCAGTTGTTTTATAACGCTTAGGTGAAGGAGGATTAATTATGATTCAACAAGAAACTCGTTTAAAAGTTGCTGATAATTGCGGTGCTCGTGAAGTATTAGTAATTCGTCCACTTGGTGGAAGCAACAGAAAAACTTGTAATATCGGTGACATGGTTGTTGCTAGTGTTAAGAAAGCCACACCTAATGGCACTGTTAAAAAAGGTAAAGTAGTCAAAGCTGTTATTGTAAGAAGTAAATTTGGTGTTAGAAGAGAAGATGGTAGCTATATCAAATTTGACGATAACGCTTGCGTAATTATCAAAGATGATAAGAGTCCTGTAGGAACTCGTGTCTTTGGACCAGTAGCGCGTGAACTTCGTGATAATAAAGATTTTATGAAGATCGTATCTTTGGCTAAGGAAGTACTATAAAGGAGGATATTATGAACTTTAAAGTAGGAGACAAAGTAAAAGTTATAACTGGTTCTAGTAAAGGCAAAGAAGGTACTATTACTAAAATTTTAAGAAGTAAAAATAAAGTTGTAGTTGAAGGTGTTAATATTAGAAAAAAACACCAAAGAGATAATGGTCAAAATACTGGTGGTATTGTTGAGTTTGCTGCACCACTTGATGCATCAAATGTAATGATCGTTGATCCAAAAACAAAAAAGCCAACTAGAATTGGACATGCTATTGATGAAAAAACAAATAAAAAAATAAGAATCTCAAAAAAATCAAGTGAGAAACTTGATTAGTTGAAAGGAGGGTAATTTATGAACCGCCTAAAAGAAAAATACTTAAATGAAGTTGTTCCAAGCTTGATGTCTAAACATAATTATAAGTCAGTTATGGAAGTTCCTAAATTAGAAAAAATTGTTGTCAACATTGGTGTTGGTGACGCTACTACTAATTCAAAATTATTAGAGGCAGCTTGTGATGATTTAGCTGTAATTACAGGACAAAAACCAGTAGTTACTAAAGCAAAAAAATCAATCGCAGGATTTAAAATAAGAGAAGGTCAATCAATTGGATGTAAAGTTACATTAAGAGGAGAAAATATGTATACATTCATGGATAAGTTAGTAAATATTAGCTTACCTGTTGTTAGAGATTTTAGAGGTGTAAGTCCAAAAGCATTTGATGGTAGAGGAAATTATACTTTAGGAATTAAAGAACAATTGATATTCTCAGAAATAGAATATGATAAAGTAGTTAAAGTACGTGGAATGGATATCGTATTTGTAACCACTGCTAAAACTAATGAAGAAGCTTATGACTTATTAAAAGAGTTAGGAATGCCTTTTAAAAAGTAATGGAGGGTAAAACATGGCAAAAAAAAGTATGATTGTAAAAGCTAATAGAGAACCAAAATTCAAAGTACGTAAATATAGCCGTTGTGAGAGATGTGGAAGACCTCATGCAGTTATGAGTAAATTTGGAATTTGTCGTATTTGTTTTCGTGAATTAGCTTATAAAGGACAAATACCAGGGGTTAAAAAATCTAGCTGGTAATTTGGGAAGGAGGATAAATTTATGGCTGTAGTGACTGATGTAATCGCTGATATGCTTACAAGAATTCGTAATGCAAATCAAATGCGTTATAAAGAAGTTAAAATTCCTGCTTCAAACTTAAAATGTGAACTTGCTAAAATTTTAAAAGAAGAAGGATTTATTAAAGATTATAAATTAGTAAAAGACGATGTACAAGGTACTATTGTTGTTACATTAAAATATGGTGATAATAAAGAAAGAGTTATCACTGGATTAAAACGTATTTCTAAACCTGGTTTAAGAGTTTATGCTAAGAGTGATGAAATTCCTAAAGTTTTAAATGGTTTAGGAATAGCTATTATTTCTACATCTAAAGGAATAATGACAGATAAAGAAGCTCGTAAACAAAATGTAGGTGGAGAAGTTATTGCTTATATTTGGTAATAAAATTAGGAGGTGTTAATATGAGCCGAATCGGAAATAGAAAGCTAGTAATACCTGAAGGTGTTACTGTAAGCGCAAATGATGGTGTTATTACTGTTAATGGTCCTAAAGGAACTTTATCTACAAAATTACATGATGGAATAAGCTTAGTTGTAGAAGATGGAGCATTGACAATTAATAGAAATGACGAAAGATTAAAAGCTATACATGGAACTACGAATGCTAATGTTCAAAATATGATAATAGGTGTAACTAAAGGTTTTGAAAAAGGTCTAGAAATCATTGGTGTTGGTTATAGATTTACTTTAAAAGGAAACACTTTAGTTATCAATGCAGGATATTCTAATCCAGTTGAAATGTCTATTCCAAGTGATTTAACTATAGAATCTGTTAGTAATACAGAAATTACAGTTAAAGGAATTAGCAAAGAAAGAGTTGGAGAATTTGCTGCTAATATCAGAAAAGTAAGAAAACCAGAACCATATAAAGGAAAAGGAATTCGTTACAAAGATGAACATGTACGTCGTAAAGAAGGAAAGAAAGCTGCTTAATTTAAGTAGAAGGGAGAAGATTTACTTATGATAAAGAAAGAATCTCGTAATAGTATGCGTAAGATTAGACATGATAGAGTAAGAACAAAAGTATTTGGAACTACAGAAGTACCAAGACTAAATGTTTATAGATCTAATACTAATATTTATGCACAAATAATAGACGATGAAAACGGAAAAACATTAGTATCTGCATCTTCATTAGATTTAAAACTTTCTAATGGAAGTAATGTTGAAGCTGCTTCTAAAGTAGGTGAAGCTGTTGCTGAAAAAGCAGTAAAAGCCGGAATTACTAAAGTAGTATTCGATAGAGGTGGATATCAATATCATGGACGTGTTCAAGCTTTAGCAGAAGCTGCACGTAGTAAAGGATTAGAATTCTAAAAGGAGGGTATTATGCAAAAAAGAAATAACACTCCAAGAGAAAAGACGTTTGAAGAATTAGTCGTTGAAATTAAAAGCGTAGTAAAGGTTACTAAAGGTGGACGTCAACGTAGATTCTCTGCGACTGTTGTTGTTGGAGATAAAAAAGGAAGAGTTGGATTAGGAATTGGTAAAGCTAATGAAGTTCCTGATGCAATAAAGAAAGCTATTCAATCTGCTACTAAAAATGTAGTAAAAATACCTTTAACTGATGGAAGAACAATTTCTCATGAAACAATCGGTATTGCAGGAGCAGCAAAGGTTGTTTTAAGACCTGCATCTGCTGGTACTGGAGTTATTGCTGGAGGAGCTGTTCGTGCAGTATTAGAACTTGCAGGAGTTAAAGATATTTTATCTAAATCACTTGGATCAAGAACTAAAATTAATATGGCCACTGCTACAATTAATGCATTAAAATCATTAAAAACACCAGAAGAAGTTGCTAAACTTCGTGGAAAATCAGTAGAGGAGATATTAGGATAATGAAATTAGAAGAATTAAAAAAGAATCCTGGAGCTACTCATTCTAAGAAGAGAGTAGGACGTGGTTCAGGTAGTGGTTTAGGAAAAACAAGTGGAAAAGGTCATAAAGGACAAAATGCTAGATCTGGTGGTGGAGTAAGACCATTATTTGAAGGTGGACAATTACCTTTATATAGAAGATTACCAAAAAGAGGATTTAGCAATGCATTATTTAAAATTAGATATGCTACAATCAATGTAGAAGATTTAAATGTATTTGATAATGATACATTAGTAACACCTGCTTTATTAAAAGAAACAGGTTTAGTAAAAAAACAATTAAATGGAATAAAAGTGTTGGGTAATGGAAAATTAGAAAAGAAATTGACTATTCAAGCACATAAATTTTCAACAAGCGCATTAGAAAAGATTAAAGAGTCAGGAAGTAAAGCAGAGGTGATCTAATATGTTTGCGACTATTAAGCAAATATTTTCACCAAGTTGCAAAGACTTAAGACAAAGAATTCTTTTTACACTAGGTGTTTTATCACTGTTTATATTAGGGTGTTCAATTAGAGTTCCAGGCACTACCGATTTAACTGGCAGTTTAGGTTTCTTAGAACTTTTAAATGCTATGGGCGGTGGAGCTTTAGAGAAGTTTTCTATATTTGGACTTGGTGTTATGCCTTATATTTCAGCATCAATTATTGTTCAATTATTACAAATGGATATAATTCCTTATTTCGTAGAACTTGGAAAACAAGGACATGCTGGAAGACAAAAGATTAATCAAATAACTAGATATATGGGTATTGCATTTGCTTTTATAGAAGGTTTTGCCTTCTCATATGCATATTATGGTGCTGGATATGATTTATTGCATCATATGTATATAGCAGTTGTTTTAACAGCAGGTACAGCATTCTTATTATGGTTAGGTGATCAAATAACACAAAAAGGTATAGGAAATGGTATATCATTAATAATTATGGCAGGTATAATAGCAACTTTACCTCAAATGTTTATAACTGCATTTACTGGTTTAACAGAAGGTGTTAGTTTAGGTTTAGGTATTTTTAAATTTATAATTTTTGTTATTGTATATCTAGCTATAGTTGTTGGTGTTATATTTGTAGAATCTGCTACTAGAAAGATACCTATTCAATATGCTAATAAATCAACAAGTGTAAAAAGTAACAATTCATATATGCCTATTAAATTAAATTCAGCAAATGTTATTCCTGTAATTTTTGCTTCAAGTTTGATTGCTGTTCCAGCTACAATTGCACAATTTGTAAAAAATGAAGCATTTTCAAACTTTGTTAATAAATATATTGTATATACAACTCCAACAGGATTCTTGTTATATGCATTACTAATAATTTTCTTTGCTTATTTTTATACATTTATTCAATTAAAACCAGATGATTTAGCAAAGAATTTACAGGATAATGGTGGTTATATACCAGGAGTAGTTCCAGGTAATGCTACTAATAAATATGTATCAGGTATACTTGGAAAACTTACAATAGTTGGAGCTTTATCATTAATAATATTATCAGGTCTTCCAATTGTATTTACAAAAATAACAGGACTTGATAGCTCAGTAAGTATAGGTGGTACAGGACTTCTTATCGTTGTTGGAGTTGCGGTTGAAACTTATAAACAAATGGAAGGAAGTATTATTGCTAGAAATTATAAGAAGGGATATAGTAGAAGAAGATAATATGAAAAATTTAATGTTTATTGCGCCCCCTTCAGCAGGGAAAGGAACAGTTGCGGCTATATTTAAAGAAAAATATAATATGGCTCATATATCAACTGGAGACTTACTTAGAGATGCTGTTAAAAAGGGTGATGAATTAGGACAAAAAATAAAAAACATGCAAGATCAAGGATTACTTGTAACTGATGAAATAGTTTATGAATTATTAGAAAAAAGATTACAAGAACCTGATTGTGAAAATGGTTATATTTTAGATGGCTTTCCAAGAAACATTGAACAAGCAAAGAAATATGATGAAATTCTTAAAAATTTAAATAAGGATTTAGGTTATGTTTTCTTACTTGATGCTCCAAAAGATCTTTTATTAAAAAGAATTATTGGTAGAAGAATGTGTTCAGATTGTGGAAAGATATATCAAGTTTTATTAAAAGGAGATATGACTCCTAAACAAGATGGAATTTGTGATGTATGTGGTGGAAAATTATATCAAAGAAGTGATGATAATGAAGAAGCATTTGAAACTAGATATAACACTTATATAGAAAAAACAAGTCCATTGATAGAGTTCTATAAAGATAAAGGAGTTTTATACGAAGTAGATAGTAGTAAAAATCCCGATTATGCTGTAGAACAAATCGAAAATATAATTAATAAATAATATGTTCAAATAGAAAGAAGATTTATATTATTTCTTCTTTCTCAGGAGACATTTATGGCGATATTTTCAATAGATATTGATTTAAATAGTCCATCTACTCGTTATTGTTTATTTGCCTAAAGATGGATATATGATTATAGGAGAGTGAAAAGATGGCAAGAAATGACACAATTGAAGTTGAGGGAAAAGTTCTAGAGATTCTACCAGGTGGTAAATTTAAAGTAGAACTTGAGAATAAACATATAGTAGAAGCTCATGTTTCTGGTAAAATCCGTATGAATTACATTCGCATTTTACCAGGTGATACTGTAATGTTAGAACTATCGCCTTATGATTTAACACATGGGCGTATTACCTATAGGAAATAATAGGAGGGATAAAAATGAAAGTAAAACCATCAGTAAAAAAGATTTGTGCAAAATGTAAAATTATTAAACGTAAAGGCCGTGTAATGGTAGTTTGCGAAAATCCAAAGCACAAGCAAAGACAAGGTTAATAGGAGGTGTACTAAATGGCACGTATTAAAGGTGTAGATGTACCAAATGATAAGCAAATTCAAATTTCTTTAACTTACATTTATGGTATAGGAAGAAGCTTAGCTAAAGCTATTTGTAAAGCAGCAAAAGTTTCAGCAGAAAAAAGAACAAAAGATTTAGACAACGAAGAATTAGGTCGTATTCGTGATGAAGTTTCAAAACATTTAGTTGAAGGTGATTTGAGACGTGAAGTAAGCATGAACATCAAGAATTTAATGGAAATTAATTGTTATAGAGGAACTCGTCATAAAAAAGGTTTACCAGTAAGAGGACAAAGAACAAGTAGAAATGCTCGTACTCGTAAGGGTAAAGGTAAGACTATCGCTAATAAGAAGAAATAATATAAGGTAAAAGGAGGATAAACTTATGGCTTATAAGACTAGAAAAAGAAAAGTCAAGAAGAACGTTCCAGAAGGCGTTGTTCATATACATTCAACTTTTAACAATACAATTACAACTATTTCTGATAAAGAAGGAAATGTAATTAGTTGGGCATCAAGTGGAGCATTAGGATTTAAAGGTAGTAAAAAGTCAACACCATTTGCTGCTGGTATGGCTGCAGAAGCTGCTGGTAAAACTGCTTATGATTTAGGAATGCGTAAAGTTGAAGTTTTTGTTAAAGGATTAGGACCAGGACGTGAAACAGCAATTCGTTCATTACAAACTGCGGGATTAGAAGTAACTTCAATTACAGATGTAACACCAATTCCACATAACGGATGTCGTCCACCAAAGCGTCCACGTGGATAATAAAGGAGGTTAATTCATGGTAGAATTCGAAAAACCAAATTATAAAATTACAGATTATGTAGAAAATAATTTTTATGGAAAATTTGAACTAGAACCACTAGAAAGAGGTTTTGGAACAACAATTGGTAATGCATTAAGAAGAGTAATGTTATCTTCATTACCTGGTTCTGCTATAAGCAGTATCAGAATTGAAGGTGTACAACATGAATTTCAAACTATAGAAGGTGTTGTAGAAGATGTAACAACTATTATTCTTAACTTAAAAGGTGTAGTAGTTAAAAATCATTCTTCAGAACAAAAAATTGTACGTTTAGTTGCTGATAAAGAAGGTGTAGTAACTGCAGGAGATATCGAAAGAGATGCTGATATTGAAATTATTAATCCAGATAAAGTTATTGCAACTATAGCTAAAGGCGGAAAATTAAATATGGAAATGACTATTTCAAATGGTCGTGGATATGTTAGAGCTGAAGATAATAAAAAATTACTTGAGACTAAGAAAAACGGAGTTATCGCTATTGATTCATTATATTCTCCAATTGAAAGAGTTGCTTATGAAGTAGAAGATGCTCGTGTTGGTCAAGATGAAAGTTATGATAAATTAGTTTTAAGTGTTTGGACAGATGGTTCTATGAAACCAGAAGAAGCAATTGCTTTAGGAGCTAGAATATTAATAGAACATTTTAATTTAGTAGCAGATACTAATAAAATTGCTGATGTTACAGGAATGATGGTAGAAAAAACTGAAGATCCAAAAACAAAAGCTTTAGAAACAACAATAGAAGATTTAGATTTCTCTGTTCGTGCTTATAATTGTTTAAAAAGAGCCGGAATTCACAATTTACAAGATTTAGTAAATAAGAGTGAAGGAGAAATGATGAAAATACGTAATTTAGGTAGAAAATCTTTAAAAGAAGTATTAGATAAAGTTAAAGAATTAGGTCTAGTATTACGTGACGATGATTAGTAAGGAGGAAATATTATGGCATACAGAAAATTAGGACGTACTTGTAAACATAGAAAAAGTTTACTTGCTAACCAAGCTATTTCCGTTATTATGAGTGAAAATGAAAGTATTCAAACAACTGAAACTAGAGCTAAAGAAACAAGAAAACTTGTTGATAAATTAATCACTTATGGAAAAAAAGGTGATTTAGTATCTAGAAGAAAAGCTTTAGCAATTGTACACAATGATAAAGCAGTAGTAAAGAAAGTGTTTGATGATTTAGCTGTTAGATATAAAGATCGTAATGGTGGATATACAAGAATATTAAAATTATCAGAAAGACGTGGAGATGACGCTTTAATGGTAATTTTAGAATTAGTAAAATAAGACTTGATTTAAGTCTTTTTTTTGTTATTTCAATACATTTCTTGCATACTTTTAATGTTTTTTGTATAATTATGTTATGGTGGTGATATAATGAAGGCTTTAATAACTGGTGCTTCTTCTGGAATAGGAAGAGATATGGCAAGATATTTATCAGAACTAGATTGTGATTTGATTTTGGTTTCACGTGATAAAGAAGCTTTAGAAGCTCTTAAAGAGGAGTTAGATACCAACGTTAAGATTGTTATTGTAGATTTAGCAAATGAAGATAAAATAAAAGAATTATTTGTCGCTTTAAAAAATGAAGATATTGATATTCTTATTAATAATGCTGGATTTGGAGATATTGGTTACTTTAATAATACAGAACTTTCTAAAGAAATAAACATGATTAATGTCAATATTAAGGCAGTTCATATGTTAACAAAACTATTCTTAAAAGAAATGACTAAAAAGAACAAAGGTTATATAATGAATGTTGCATCTACCGCAGCTTTTCAACCTGGACCTTTAATGGCAACTTACTATGCTACTAAGGCTTATGTATTAAGATTAACTGAAGCTATAAGTTATGAATTAAAAAAACAAAAATCTAAAGTTAGAATTTGTTGTTTATGTCCAGGTCCTACTAAAACACATTTCAACGATGTAGCTAATGTTAAATTTAGTATTAAATCATATGAAAGTGAATTTGTAGCTAAATATGCAATTGATAAAATGTTTGATAATAAAATGCTTATTATTCCTGGAGTTAGAATGCGATTAGCAAAGTTTTTTGGTAGATTTTTGTCCGATAAAAAAACAATGGGAATTGTATATAAAATACAAAGAAAAAAGACTCAAAAGGTAAAATAATATTATGAATGATAAAGAATTAGCGTTAAACAAGGCTCATGAATATTTTAATGGGAAATTACTTCGTATTGTGATTGAACAGATAGAATTGTTTTATGAAATTTCTGCAAAAAATACAACAATTAAAAACAATTACAAAATAGGAGATGATGTAGTTTTAACTGATAATCATCTTTTGCATGGTATTGGTGATCATTATGATAAATTAGATCTTTTTTCTGAAAGAGGAATTATTAGTAATGATTATTTTAGTAATCAATTGGGAAACCATGCTTTTATATACAACTCTGCTTTTTGGACTGTAGATAAAAATATAAAATTGAAAGATTTTATTATTAATTACAGTGGTATGATTGCAAAGTATAATGATACATATGAAATTGTACCTTATGGACAATTAGATTCTTTCGTAGAGAAAATGAAAGAAGTTAATCATTGGTCTTGGACGGCAGAATCATCTATGGAAATAAGATTTATGCCTAGTTTGGCAAGGAATATTAATCAATTTGCTTTTATTTTAAATTTAAATGATTTTCCGGCTAAAGAATTAAGAAAAAACTCCATTTTTAAAAATAAAGATTTAGAAAAATATTCATTAACTTTTATTCATGAAAGAGCTAATAAAGATGAAATTAAAAAATCAAAAAAAGATGTTTTTGATAGAACTGATTATATAATTTTTGGTATACCTAAAAACTATATTGAAGGTATTTTGGTAGGTAGAATATTTGAAAAAGATATAAACAAATTAAAAGAAATTAAAAGTTTATTCCCAAGTTGTTATATATGTAATTTAGATGGTAAGGTTATTATGTAATTGAGAGTAGTTTGCATTTTACTCTTTTTTGCTATATAATTTTTATAGGTGATTTATTTATGGAAAAAAAGACTAATTTGTTTGATACTCTTTCTAACTTGGTGTATTTAAAAACTGCAATAAATAATATCGATGATATTATGCGTTGTGATTTAGAAGTTAGTGGTTTATTGGTCACATATCATTGTGTTGGAAGAGCTTTTTATGTGGGAAAGCCTAATACTGAACCAGTTATAGATAATATTTTCGTTATTTCTAAAGATAATTTTGATCGGATTTGTTATAGAGAAGCTTTAGACAAGGGGATAATACTAGATAATTATTCTAAGAGGTATATTTTGAATAATGACTTAGCTATTGTTAGTTCTGTTAATGCTTATAGTGTATACGCAAAGAAAAGTAAAAATAATCGAAATTTTATGAGTTATGGAGATTATGATTATTATGTATTTAAAAATAATAAATACATGTTTAATTATTATGATGATTTTTTTACAAATATTGATACGAAAGAAAGAGAGGATTTTATTTTTAATACCATCCAAACAGGAATACATGAAACTTATAAATCAAATAAAGATGTTATAAATGCTCATAATAGAATGAAAGAAATTATCGAAGTTTGTGATGGATTAGAAAATAGGATTGTAGAAACAATTAAACCATTAATAGAAGCTAATATTGATGATATTAAATGTAAATTTTATAGAATTGAAGGAGAGGTAAAAGATGATTTACAAGTTAAAAAAAGGTGATACAATTGGTGTTGTGGGTGTATCCAACAGTCTTTACCTTGAACATGATGCTACTCTTTTTTATAAAGCGGAGAAAAAGTTCATCGATAATGGATATAAAATAAAAAGATCTTCTAATGTATTTGACAATTATCATGGTATGGCCTCTACACCTGAGGTTAAAGCCCAAGAACTTATGAAGATGTTTTTAGATGAAGAGGTTAAAGCTATCATTTGTTTGGTAGGTGGAGCATCGTGTAATACTATATTAGATTATTTGGATTTTGATATTATTAAAAAACATCCCAAAATTTTGATGGGTTATAGTGATATTACAGTTTTACTAGAATCTATTTATAAGATGACTGGAATCATTACTTTTCATGGTCCTGATTTTCTTGACTTTGGTAAGGATTATGCAGATGTGTGTATGACTGAATTTATTAATGTGTTTGAGAAGGGCATTTTTCATAAATTTTTAAATAGTGAAATAGAAATTTTAAAAGATGGAAATTGTAATGGTAAAATTATTGGTACAAATTTACAATGTTCTTTATATATAATTGGTACAAAATATTTTCCAGAAATGGATAAAAATATTTTTGCATTGGAAAGATATATTACGAATCCAAGTGAAACTTATAATGAATTTTATCGATTAAAACACATGGGTGTTTTTGATAAAATTTCAGGTATGTTAATTGGTTATAATTATTCATATCAAATTGATCATAAATATGATATTCTATTTGAGAATATAGCTATGGATGTATGTAAAGATTATAATTTTCCTATATTTAAATGCAATACTTTTGGTCATATGATACCAAATGCAATTATACCTATAGGAGCTGGAATAGAAATTAGTCATGGTAAAATAAAATTGAAAGAGAATATATTTGAATCATAATCACTCTTAATTGAGTGATTTTTAAATTGACAAAAATCATATAAAAAACTATACTTATTATAGTAGGATAATAGAGGTAAATAATGAGAAAGATACGTTACAGAACGTTAAGGAATAACATTGATAGTAAACTTAGAATTAGCGAAAAAGATTATTCTTATGATTTAATTATATCTTCTATTCCTAGAATAATAAAAATGTGTAAATGGTATAACGTAGATTTTGAAGTCACAGAAGTAAAAAAACGACTTGTTAATAGTTTAAAAGATATAGAAACTGCTATTAATATAAAAGATAAAAGAGAAAAATTTAGTTTTATATATGATAAAGTATGTGATTATTTAGATTATGATTTTATCAAAAATAACAAATGTTTATTTGCGGATAATAAGTGTATATCAGATAGAAATAAAACATACATCAAAGATTGTGGTTGTTGTAGAGCTAAAAATGGAAATTTATGCGAGTATTTAAAAAACAATCGTTGTACAATTAAAAATATGGGTTGTAAATTTTTTGTTTGTCCTACATTAAAAAAACAAGGGGTTTCATATAAAACTAATAGTTTTCCACTATTGAAATATTTTTGTAGTTTTAGACAGAAAATAGTTTTACGATATACGATATTTGTTCCAAAAGAAAAAGTTTTAGAAAGGGTTTTAAGTTATAGGTGGTAATATGGATAAAGAAATGAAAAATAATATAATTAGAACTATATTAGAACAAAGTGGTATTACTGACGAAGATTTAAAACAAGAATTTTTGAATAAATATATTGATAGTGATGTTAAATTAAAAGATATAGATAGAAATTTAGAATATTTTATTAAAAAAGATCAAAAGAAAAAGAAACAAAAATTAGATAATAAGAATATTGATGAAAAAAAAGTTGAAATTGATGATAAAAAAAATAAATATATTTTATATAAATATAATAATTTATCTATAAAAGTAAAAGAAAATATAACTATTGATTTATTAGAAAACAAAAAATATGGAACTAATGATGTTTATCATGTTTTAGTTAATAAAAAAGATAAGGCTTACTTAAAGTCTAGTAAACATAAATACATAGATGATATAGATGTTTCTATTAGTCAGTTTGCTGATATTTTTGATGTTGATGTCACTAAAATATATCGTATTGAAGATAGTAATGGTGGTACAGGTATTATAAGTTATGATATTGAAACAAATGACAGTATAAAATATATTTCATTGAGGGATTCCTATTTAGAATATTATCAAGAGTATAATAAAGGGAAAATATATAATTTAAAATGGATTGTAGAATTATTGTCGTTACCAAAAACAAGCAAAGATAATCCATTAACAAAAATAGAAGATGTTAGAGTTGTAATAGAATCTGGTATAAATATTTTAAAAGATCAATTTAATATATCAGAAGAAAATTTAAAAGAATTAAAAAAAGAATATTTAAAAATTTTACTATTCGATTTTGCTACTAATCAAACTGATAGATCATTAAATAATGTTAATTTAATGTTTGATGGTAAAAATGTATCTTTTGCGCCATTATATGATAATGGTTGTGTTTATAATGATGATTTAGGTGATAATAATATATATTTATTAGATCATATATGTACTAGAGAAGCTTTTATAAATACAATATTTAAATATTATTTTGATGAAGTTGAAGAAAGTGTTAAATTGTATTTAAATAAGAAAAATTATATTGAGAAAATTCAAGATGTTTTAAAAAACAATTTAAATGAAGAAAATTATAAATGGTATTATAAAAAAATAAATAATAATATTGACTATATAATTAAATTATTTAATCAACATGAAAAAGAAACAGTTAAAATCAATGAATATAGTCCAGTTGATTTAAGACTTCAATATGGTTATGTAAAAACTTTTTCTTTATTATTATCTAGTTTATTATTTTTATTGATAATTATTATAATTGTAGGCTTTTTCTTTTAATTAGATTGAAAAATAAGTTATTATAGTATATAATAGTAGTCTTGTAAAAGGAGGCACTTATATGAATGAAAATGTTTTAGAAATTCATAATTTAGTCTATTCTTTTGATAAAAGACTACTTTTTAATAATGTTAATTTCAATATAAAAAGTAATTCTATTACTGCCGTTGTGGGTAGTAATAATAGTGGTAAGTCAACACTTATAAAAATATTAGGAGCAAACTATTTTACAGAAAATATGATTAAAAGTGGTAAAATTGTTCTTAATAAAAATACTATAAATGCATATAAGAAAAAGGTAACTTTTATAGATTTTCAAAAATTTCAATTTACAAGTGATAGTGTTTATAAAGAGTTGTTTGAAGAACTTAGTTTTACAAGATGGTCAGAAGATAAAAAAGATTCTATTATTAACAAAGTTTTAAATAATCTATTATTTTCAGAATATTGCAATAGTAATCCGTCACGTCTTAGTAAAAAAAATAAAATAAATTTACTTTTAGCTAAAGCTTTAATTTTAAATCCTAAGGTTTTGATTATGGAACTTTGTGATTTAAATTTAAATAATAGCGATAAAGATTATATCTTTAAAACTTTAAAACAATATCTTCCAAAAGGTGCTTCTATAGTATATTGTACTAATAATAGTGAAGATATTTTATATTCTGATAGGATTGTAGTATTACATAATGGTAATGTGGCTATTGAAGGAGTGACATCATTAGTATTAACTAAAGATAGTTTACTGTTAAAACTTGGTATAGAACTTCCTTTTATAGTTGATTTATCTTTAAAATTAAAGTTTTACGAAATTATTAATAAAATTTATTTAACAGAAGAAGATTTGGTGAGTAGTTTATGGAAATAATATTTGATAATGTTGGATATAAAGATAAACTTAATGGTGTTAATCTAAAAATTGATAATAGTTCTATTACGGGTATTATTGGTAAAAATAAAGAATATTTTATAAAACTTTTATTAGGCGATGTTATCCCGCTTATTGGTAATCTCAACATTAATGGAGTTAATTCTTCTGTAGAAAATAAATTATTAATAAAAAAACAAATATCCTATATTCAAAAAGTTCCTTTTAGAACTTTTAAAAATGAAATTGTTCTTGCAGAAATAGCTTCTATTGTTGATAGTAAACAGTATAAAAGCAAAAATATTAATAAAAAAATTAAAGATGCTTTTTCTTTAATTGGTTTGGATGAGAGCTATTTAACTAGAAGTTTTAGCACGTTATCTAGCAGTGAATTATATTTAGTTCAAATTGCTATAGAATTGATATGTAATCCTAAAATAATTATATTGGAGAATCCATTTTCTATTTTGGATTATCATAATAAAAAAAGATTGTTAAAATTATTAAAAGCTCTAAAAGAAAAATATCATAAAATGATTTTTATATCAGATGATGATGTTGATGTATTGTATCAATATACAGATAAAATATTATTAGTTAATGATTGTAATAGAGTAAATATTTATAATACATATGACTTTTTTACGAGTATTAAGTTTTTAAAAGCAAATAATATTGCATTACCAAAATTAGTTAAAGTTTCTTATTTAGGTAAATTAAAAGGTATAAAGTTAACTTATCAAAAAGATATAAGAGATATAATAAAGGATATATATAAGCATGTGTGAGGAATTATGAGATATAAAATAACATTTTCATATAAAGGTACTAATTTTCATGGTTATCAAAAACAACCAGGACTAAGAACTGTTCAGGATGAAATAGAAAAAGCTTTAACATTTATTAATAATGGTACTCCAATTACGATTACTTCAAGTGGAAGAACTGATAAAGGCGTGCATGCATTAGGACAAGTGGCGCATTTTGATTTGGATATAAATATTTCTTTATATAAATTAAAATGTGCGATAAATTCTAATATTTCGGACGATATACATATAATTAACGTGGAACTAGTTAAAGATGATTTCCACGCTAGATATATGGTTTCTGAAAAGAAGTACATTTATAGGTTAAATATGGGTGAATTTGATGTTTTACAAAAAGATTTTATTTATCAATATAATAATCAATTGGATATTTCAAAGATGAAAGAAGGAATTAAATATTTTATAGGTGAACATAATTTTAAAAATTTTGTATCTGATTCTGTTGTAAAAGATTCATATGTTAGAACAATATATGATGCTTATATAGAAATATCTAATAATATAATAAACTTTGTATTTATAGGTAATGGTTTTATGCAATATCAAGTAAGAAACATGGTTGGTACTTTAATTAAAGTTGGTAAGAATAAAATTGAACCCAAAGAAATAAAATATATTTTAGAAGATGAAGAAAAAAAGAATTTGGTATATTGCGCTCCAGCATTAGGATTATGTTTGGAAAAAGTAAAATATGAAAAAAAATAAAAAAAGTGGTAAATTTATTGACATATAAATATATATTTAGTATAATTTTAGTCGGTACATTTATAAATCCCATATTCTAGTTTAAGCCCGAAACTAGAAAGAAGAAGGAGATAATTATTATGAAAAGTTTTATGCAAACAAAAGAAACAGTAAAACGTAATTGGTATGTAATTGATGCTAAAGGTTTACCATTAGGTAGAGTTGCATCAAAAGCTGCAGTAATTTTACGTGGAAAACACAAAGCTACTTATACTCCTCATATTGATTGTGGAGATAACGTAATTATACTTAACGCAAAAGAAGTTAAATTGACTGGTAATAAATTAAACAATAAAATTTATTACACACATTCAGGATATGTTGGTGGACTAAGAGAGAGAACAGCAAAAACTATGATTGAAAAATATCCAATTGAAATGGTAGAAAGAGCTGTTAAAGGAATGCTTCCAAAAGGAAGACTTGGACGTGCAATGTATAAGAAATTATTTGTTTATGAAGGAGAAACTCATCCACATATGGCTCAAAAGCCTGAAGTATTAGAGATGAAGTAGGAGGGTTAAAATGGCAAAAGATAAGAATGTTTATACTGGAACAGGTAGAAGAAAAGCGAGTGTTGCTCGTGTTAAATTAGTTTCTGGAACTGGTAAAATTACAGTTAATGGAAAAGATGTAAATGAATATCTTCCATTCGAAACATTAGTTATGGATTTAACTCAACCATTAGATGCAACTAACACAAGAGAAATCTTTGATGTTATTGTTCAAGTAAATGGTGGTGGATTCTCTGGACAAACAGGTGCTATTAGATTAGGTATTACTAGAGCTTTATTACAATATGATAGTACTACTGATAAAGATAGTGAAAATAGTTTTAGAAAAATTTTAAAACCAGAAGGATTTATTACAAGAGATCCAAGAATTAAAGAACGTAAAAAACCAGGTCTTAAAAAAGCAAGACGTGCACCACAATTTAGTAAGAGATAGAAATTGCGAATTCCGATGTTTCAAAAAGCTCATATTTATGAGTTTTTTTTCTATGTTAAGTTAGTATAACTATAGTAAAACTATATTGTAGTTCATTCATAAGCTATAATAAATCTTAGAAATTTTAAAATATATTTAGTAATATATTGATAATATAAAAAAGAATTGTCGTTAGTGTAGAATAAGTAAGGAGATTTTCTCCTAAAAAATAAGAATTATAATTTA
>JBJEXX010000081.1:0-2447 GCA_051886215.1 Bacilli bacterium
GAAATGCAGAAGTATTTGAATCTACTGACCAACATGCTAGATTAGATAATCAAATAGAATACCAATTCATGCAAAGATTCCAACTTGGTGTTCTTAAATCTAATTGCTATGGTGTTATAATAATAGCATAATAAAATAAATGATTAAAATAGAATAGAGGGATTTAATATTATCCCTCTTAATTTAATTTAAAGGAGAGGGATAATATGGAAGAAAAAGAAAATGTTAAAATGGTTGAAGAAGTAAATGAGGAAGTTGTTGAAAAACCAAAAGCTAAAAAAACAACAACTAAGAAAAAAGTTGCAAAACCACAACCTAAAAAGAAAACTAAAGCAGAATTAAGAAAAATATTAAAAAATTCAGAAGCTGTAATAATAAATAACTTTGGTGTAAAGATAGGATATAATAGTGGCGATGGATTTGAATTAGAACTATTATCTTATGGAGATACAGATGTTGTAGAAATAGAAGAATTAAGAAAAATGCATGTTAAGAAAAAATCGTTCTTTAATAATTATTGGATATTAATAACAGATATAATATGTGATGATGAATCAATTACATTAGAAGATGTATATGAATATATAGGAATAAGTAAATTATATAAAGAATTTGAGAATCCTAACAATGATTTCTTTGAAGATTTATTAATAGATAGTTCATTAGATGAATTTAAAAACGTATTAAATCATATGAATAAAGAATTAATTACTCAATTATTCGTTAGAGCAACTGAGCTTTATAAACAACAAGAATTTAGAGATTCATTAAAAATAATGCATCTAGAAGAAAAAGTTGGAAGACCCGATTGTTTCAAGGATATCAAGATAGAGGATTAGTTTCTATTGTAACAAATAAATAATTAAAACATATACTAATAATATAAAAATAAGTAGAGGTGGTTTTATGAAGATAGGAAATATAGAAGTATATGGAGTGATTTATAAAATCACTAATACTATAAATAAAAAATGCTATATAGGTCAAACTACAATTGGTATAAAGAAAAGATATCACAATGCTGGAATTGGCGTTGAAAGAATTTATAAATACTATAAATCATGTAAAGAAAATACTAATTATTGCAACAATCATTTATTAAATGCGTTTGAAAAATATGGTATAGAAAATTTTGAATTAATAGAAATATTTGATATAGCATTTACTAAAAATGAACTAGATATAAAAGAAAAATGTTACATTAAACAATTTAATTCTATAAAATATGGATATAATTTACAGGAAGGTGGCTCTAACGGAAAAATGAGCGATGAAACAATTGAAAAAATGAGGATTGCTCATTTAGGCAAAAAACAATCTGAAGAGTCAAAGAAGAAAAGAAGTAAAAGTTTAATGGGACATAAAATTTCTGATGAAAGCAAAAATAAAATAAGAGAAAAGGCATTAGGTAGAAAACAATCAGATGAAACTAAAAAGAAAATATCTGAAAACCATGCTTTTAAAGGTAAGAAAAGACCTGAACATTCAGAAAAAATGAAAGGTAAAAATAATTCTAATGCAAAATCTGTAATATGCTTAACTACTAAAGAAATATTTTTTAGTTGCTCTGAAGGTGCTGAAAAATATGGAATTAAAAATTCTAGTAACATAGCAAACTGTTGTAATATGTACACGTATCCCAATGGAAGAAAAGTAAAATCATGTGGTAAACTTCCAGATGGAACTAAATTAGTATGGAGATATTTAAAATGGAATCATAATAAAAAATACAGAGTTAAAGAGGTGATATAAAAATGACACCAATTGAAGAAGTATTTAATCTTATGTATGGTTTAATAACTGATTCCGATTTAGCAAAATTATCAAATGATGATTTAAAAGATTTATCCATTACTTTTTTAAATTTCTCTTTAATGAGATTTAAAGAATTAAAAGCTGATACTACGATAGTAGAAGATGAAAATGGTGAAAAATATTTTAAAGATAAATTAACAATGGAAGAAGAAACGATAATAGCATATGGAATGTTATGGGCGTGGTTGCATCATAAGGTTATGTATAACAGAATGTTAAAAAACGCCATCAATACTAAAGACTTTAACCAACTTAGCCAAGCCAACTCACTTTTAAGAGCACAAGAATTATTAGATTATACTAGAAAAGAATTTTTTCGTCTAAGAAAAGCATATAGCAAAAGAATGGATGATTTTGAGGGATGGTCTTAATTATGTCTAGTCTATATGATAGAGCTAAACGAAGATGGTATGATGGCGAAACGGATAGTGAATATTACCTTAATGAAGCAATAGCAAATTTTAATGAACTTGTTGATAATATGTTGACTCCAAGTGTTCATAGAGTACATTATGTTGTTCCTTTTGAATGGGACATAAATAATAAATTTCAAGAAAATGTAGTAATATCAGATGTTAGTAGACAAGAACAAGTAAAAGACCAAAAGCTACTTCATACTAAATTAGATTCAA